>NZ_JBIVDY010000027.1:19635-103081 GCF_044747365.1 Kitasatospora sp. NPDC090091 | reverse complement strand
TCTCCACCGGCCACAACGCGAACCCCTTCCCCCCGGCCCCCTACGTCCATGCCTACAACGCGGACGGCAAGGAGATCTACAACCAGAAGACGCAGCCCACGGCCAAGGGGGCCCTTCAGTAGGCGCTACTTCAGGCGCTTGGCGGTAGGGCGGTCATCCCCCTGGTAGCGCGGAGCAGTAAGCGCAAGGGAATCCCAGGATCTGCCCCGATTTCCACCACTCTGACCTACTTGACCAGCGCCCGGCGCACTTGACCGAAGGTCAAGTGCGCCGCCGCGCCTTGCTCCAACGATCAGAGAGCATGCATCGCACTGCACCTTGAGATCAAAGGACACCCCGCGCAACAGCCACTGAAGCAAACCGCTGCACGTCAGACGGTCGACAGCCTGCGCTGTTCGTTCACCGAGAGCCGTCCCGGAGGAAGTGGTGGCCGACGCGTGGTCCCGGGATGTCTCCGGTTCTCCGCGCCCCGGCCACCCGCCGCATCGTGGTGGGGCACGGCAGCCGCAGCTGACGTCCACCCACTGACTCCACGCCGTTGGACAACCGATCGGGGAGCCGCTGTCAGACGGTGGACACCGAGACCGGGGATTCTCGGGGCTCGCCCCGGAAGACCTGTTCGGCGTGCCACTGCCGGTGTCGGCCGGCGACCGGTGGAATCCCTGCTTGCGGGCCGATGACCAGCCGTCCTGCCAACGCGAGCACATGCTGCCTGCTGGCCTCGCTGCGCCCGACGAAGCGCTGTGAGACGAGTATGCGGCGCCCCTCCCCCAGGCCCAGGACGCCCTTGTCGAAGAGCTTGTGGTGCAGGGAGCAGAGGCACAGGCCGTTGTCGACCTCGTCCGGCCCGTCGTAGGACCACCAGCGCACATGCGCTGCTTCCAGGCCGACCGTGCTCGCGCCCAGCATCCCGTCGTAGCCGCAGAAGGCGCACTGGAACTCATAGGCAGTCAGCACGAGTTCACGCATTCGCCGGTCCCGCTGCCGTCTCGCCGCCCGCTCGCTTCCGGCCGGAGTGCTTCCGACCACGCCCTCGGTCTCGGCGAGGTCCAGGTCGAGTCCGACGGCCTCGCACAGGTCGGTGTGCAGCGACGGCGGGAAGTGGAAGTCCAGCAGCACCCGTGCCAGCCGGCCCAGGAGCGCCGGCTCCTTGCGCAGCGCCGTCCGCAGTTCGGGCGCGAGCCTCCCGGTCGCGCCGCTGGAGCGCAGGACCCGTACGCCGCTCCCGGGGCTGCCGGGCCCCTGGTCTGTCCTGACCTCCCAGACGCCGTCACTGACCAGATGGTGGAAAGGGTAGGCAGGGGTGGTCGGATGGGACGGCCCGTACTCCTCCAGCAGCCGCTTCAGCTCCTCCTCGACCGCGCTGTAGCGTAGTTCGCCGTCGGCGTCGCGTTGGAAGCTGCCCAGCGCGTACAGCAGCAGCAACGGTTTGTGCGGCGCCCGGACGTCGTTGCTCGTCCACCGTCTCAGCTTCGCCACCCGCTCCAGCCAGTCCATAGCGGCACAGCGTATTCCGTGCCCTGCTGGCGGCCGCTCCCGTGGTCAGGGTTTCCCCGGCGCCAGGTCGGCGACGAGCAGGTCGAGTGCCGACTCCTCGTGCAGGGCCACGTTCAGTACCGTCATGGCGGCGGCGAGGTCGGCGTCCCAGCTCGCCTCCACCGGGGCGCCGGCGAGCGGAAGCCCTGGGCTGCCCTGGTCCCGGGCGTGGGCGGCGAGTTGTTCGTAGTCCTCGGCCGCCATCCGCCACGGCAGGGCCGAGTACCGTCGGATGACGCGGTTGGCGAGCGCGATGCCCGGCCAGTCGAAGTCGCCGTGGTAACGCAGCCGCAGGCCGGCGGCCGCGAGGGTGTCGAGGAGTTCGAGGACGACGGTGGAGGCGCTGCCCGAGGTGCAGACCAGGACGCCCCCGCAGCGGGCCTCGGCCGCCGCCTCGACCACTCGGGGGTTCTCGCAGATGTGCACCAGGGTCTCCGAGGGCGGTACGACATTCAGCTCGCGCAGTTCACGCAGTGTCAGGTGGGCTTCGGCATGGTGGTCGGCCCGTTCCCGAAGAGCCCGTTCGCGCCACCCGTGACCCACTGGACGCAGACCGTAGGTGAGCACGGTGCTCGATACCTCGTCGGGGACGACGGCTGCGGCCCGCCACAGGGCTCGCCGACCGGGCGCGTGCTCGGGCGGCTCGCTGCCCACGGCCCGCGCGAGGCCGCGCAGCACCAGGCGGGACAGGACCGTGTCGTCGTCCAGACCGTGTGCCGTGCCGGTCACCCGGGTCGCGAGCTCCCCGCGGCCGTACGGCGCCGCCTCCTCGTCCCGGTCGGACCGGAGCAGCCCGAGGACTCGGATCGCCTGGTGGAGCACGCCCGCCGCTTCCTGGGGCGCGAGCCTGCCGAGCGCACCGGTGCGGCGCAGGTCGTCGAGCCAGCCGCCCACCCAGTCCTGGCCGGCCAGCGGCGATGCGGCGAGCGCCGTTTGGGCCGCCGTCCACAGCGCGGCCCGCTCCTGCCGTCCGGTGTCCCGCGCCGCCCGCCGGTCGGTCAGCGACAGCCCCAGCTGTTCGA
Organism: Kitasatospora sp. NPDC090091; assembly: GCF_044747365.1. Classification (NCBI taxonomy): domain Bacteria; kingdom Bacillati; phylum Actinomycetota; class Actinomycetes; order Kitasatosporales; family Streptomycetaceae; genus Kitasatospora; species Kitasatospora sp. NPDC090091. Next base: position 100,523 of record NZ_JBIVDY010000027.1, on the reverse strand, counting down.
CGGCTGCGACCAGCCCGCAGCCTGCCGCAGTGGCTCGTAGCCTGCTGTCCAGGTCCGCCAGCCGGATCGTGGCGGTCCCGGTGGTGACCCGGCGGCCGAGCAGCAGGGACAGGGCCTCGCGCTCGGCCGCGGTGCAGTCGGCCAGCCGAACGCTGCCGTTCGGCTGGAGTCCGTTGCGTTCCAACCGGTGGTGGACCGCTGTCCACATCCGGCCGAGGTCCGAGCGGGCCAGGAACGCACGGGTCTGCGTCGGAAGCGTCACACCGTCACCAGACGGCGGTTGCGTCCGTTCCAGGTGTAGTGCAGCGTGGCGACACCGCGCACGTGCGGGTCGCGCAGGCACTCGTAGATCTGGAGTGCGGGCACGTCGGGCCAGGTGCCCATCAGGCGCTCGCTGGTCAGGACGAAGTCGAGGTCGAGATCGACGAGGATGCGGCCGAGCCGGCCGTGGGTCGGCTCGTCGACCTTGGCGAAGGCATCGTCGAGGAGGATCAGCCGGGGCGCCCGCGGGGCGGTCTCGGCGAGCGTGGTGAAGTGCGCGGCAGCAGCCGCGAAGAGTGCGAGGTAGGAGAGGACCCGCTGCTCGCCCTGGCTGAGCCCGGTCCGCCCGGTGAACTTGCGTCGACGGGCGGTGGACGTGTCGTCCAGCACCCACGGCTGGAAGGTGAACCACGTCCGGTAGTCGAGCGCGGTCCGCAGGTGTGCGGCATAGCCCACGGCCGGGTCGGCGCGGCGCGCGTCCTCGATGCGGCGCTGCAGCACCTCCCTCAGCTGCTCCGTCTGCTCGCGGGTGCGCAACCCCGAGGGGCTGCGGAGCAGTTCGACGGCTGCCCGGATGTCCGCGTCGACGGTGTCGGCCAGCCGCCAGTCGAGCTCCACTCCGAGGCCGTGCGAGGTGCGGACGGACCGCAGGGTGGTGTTGAGCGCGTCGACCAGCGCTCCCGCGGCGAGCAGCTGCGCCGACAGGTGGTCGCCCAACTCTCCGGTGAGGAAGCGTTGGAAGACATCCCGCTCGCGGTCGGTGAGCCGGGCCCGGGCGTCGTCGGCCTGCCTGGCGATGCGTTCGCCGACCAGCGCCACGTCGTGCGGGCCGGTGTCGTCGACGAGCCGGCAGACCTTGATGCCGTCGGGCTCCTCCAGGGTCGCGTCGTAGCCGCCGGCGAGTTGGTCGCGCAGTTCGTTGAACCGGTTGAGCAGCGCGGTGTCGGAGACGTCGCGCCGCTCGGGGTCCAGGCCGCGCTGCACCGCCTCGACCAGCGTCTGCAGGGCTCGCAGCCTGGTCCTGGCGTCCTCCTGGGCCGGGTCCGGGATCGACAGCTCACCTGCGAGCTCGCCCAGTGCCGCACCGCGCACGATGTCGGGTGTCGCCAGGGCGGTCCGCAGGGCGCGTCCGCACCGGATCACCTCGGCCTCCTGCGCCTGGAGCTCGTCGTGCCTGGTCCGCTCGTCCAGCTCGCCGCGTACCACGTCGTCGTGCAGGCCCGCGGCTGTGCGCCGTGCTTTGGGCAGCTCGTCGCCGATCTCGTCGAGGCGCCGGACGATGGCCTGTTCCTCGGCCAGGATGTCCTGCTCGGTCGCTCCGACCGCGCCCTCCAGTTTGCGGATCTCCCGGCGGGCCGTCGCCAACTCGTCCGCCCGCCGCGCGTACTCCAGCTCGGCCTCCTCCCGGGCGGTGCGGGCCCGCTCGTAGCTGCGGCGTTCGTCGCGGTGGGCGGCGAGGCCCTCGGCGGTGGCGTCGACGCGACCGCGCAGTCGTCGGGTTCCGTCGGCCAGGGCGTCCAGCGCGGACCGTACGGTGAGCAGCGCGTCCCGGTCGGCCGGTAGGTCGTGCGCGGTGGCGGCGGCTTCGGCGCGGCGGCGGGCGTCGACGCAGCCGGAGCGGGCGTCCTGGGCGGCCCGGGCCGCCGTCGCGGCCTGCTGCCGCAAGCCGGCCGCGACCCGCTCGGTCTCCTCAAGGCGCACCCAGGCCCCGGTGAGCTGCTGGTCACGCGGCGGACGGCGCAGCAGTTCGAGGTCGGCCTGACGTTCGGCGAGTTCCCCCAGCTCGGACTGCGCGAGCCGTGCCTCGTCTTCGAGGCTTGCGAGGCGCTCGGCGAGCTCGGCGACGCGACGTCGGCGGGTCTGGGCCCGGACCTCCGCACCCACGTACTCCGCCACCGGCTTGGTGTGGGCACCGCCGACGACGCCGAGCCGCCAGCGGCCGTCCGCGCTCACCGCCCCGCCCGCTGCCGTGCCGAGCGGGGCGCCGGCCGGCACCAGGGCGACGGCCGCCAGGATGCGGGAGACCTGCGCCGGCGTCACGCCGCTGTCGCCGGTGGGCACGGGGTGCAGCGCCTCGGCGAGTGACGGGCCGTCGGCGGGCGTGGTGGCGGTGAGGACGGTGTCCAGGGTGAGTGGGTCGAGCAGCACGCCGTCCGCGCCGACCCAGGCATCGAGGACTCCGGAGGCCTCCAACGCCGCCTCGATTCCGGCCTGTTCCTCCTCGCTGAGCTGCGGGGCGAAGTCGACGAGCCGGTACAGCGGGGCTCCGGTGCGCGGGAGTCGGGGGGCGTGGCGATGCGGCGGCTTCGGCGGGACCGGATCGCTGCGCTCCTCCCACTCGGCCTTCTCGGCACGGACGGCGTCGAGCGCCCGGGTGAGGTCGCGCGACCGGAGAGCGGCTCGTTCACGCCGGTCCGCCAGGTCGCGCCGGTACGGTTCGAGCGCCTGGAACGCGGCGGACGTCACCTCCTCCGCGGCCGAGGCGGGCAGCGTGCGGTCCTCGAAGGACGCTTCTGCGGAGAGGTCGCGGCGCACCGCGGCGCGCACGCCGTCGGCCGGTGCTCCCGATCGCTCCTCCAGCCGGTCCGCCCATGCGCCGACCTCGGCCGCGTACGCCGCGCTCACCGTGATGACCGCCGCCTCGCGCTCCGTCACCCGGCCGGCCGCGGCCTGGGCCTGCTCGTCGAGGCGTTCGTGCTCGGTGTCCGCCTCCCGTGCCTTCGTTTCGGCCTCGCGCAGCCCATCGAGGAGGCCGGCGAGTTCCCCGACGGTACGGAGCCGGGTCTTCACCACGGGTTCGGCGGCAGCGAGTCGGGTGCTCCAGGAGCGCAGGGAGGCCGCTGTCCCGGTCGTGTCGAAGGCTTCCACGCGCTCGGTGTGCATCGAGGCGGTGTCCCCGTCGGGATCGGTGACCTCCTGCTCGGCCGCCGCGGCGAGCACCGAGGCGGTGCCGCCGACCGGATCGCCGAGGTGCACCGGCGCCAGCCCGGACCGCTCGGCCTGCCCGCACAGTTCGCGGTGGGCCGCGCCCAGCTCGCGCAGTTGCCCCGCCGTCCGCGCCGCCCCCGCGGTGAGCGCGGACCCGGCGGCCGCCTGCGCGTCGTGGGCCCGCCCGAGCGCCGTGTGGGTGACCCGGGCCGTCGCCTGGATCGCCGCCACGGTGCGACGTCGCTCGCCCAGTTCGTGCAGGCTCCGGTAGCGGGAACTCGCCCGCAGGGTGGCCAGGTCCGCCTCGGCCGTCGCGTGCTCCTGCGCCAGCACGCCGTGCCGCTCGGCTGCCTCGGCCTCCTCGGTGCGCAGCGCGGTGACCTTCCTGGTGGCCTCTCCGGCGGCGAGCCTGCGCTCGGCGAGCGTGCGGAGCTCGGCGAGGACCTCGCTCGACCGCCGGCGTATGGCCCCTTGGAGGTAGCCGCGGTAGCTGCCCAGGAACCGGCGCAGCGCCTCGTCCGTCCGCTCCAGCCGCCCGAGGTCGGTGCGGACGCTGTCGAGGTCGTCGAGGTTGCGGGCGACACTGTCGATCACGTCCTCGTCGAGCGCCGGCAGGGTCTCACCGAGGACGGTCACCAAGCCGCCGGACTCGATCCGGTCCCCGGTGGTCGGGCGACGCAGTCGGTGCAGCAGCTGGGTGAGGTTGCGGTAGCGGGCGGCGTCGGCCAGTCCGAACAGTTCGCGGGCCACCCTGGCGCGGTGGTCGGCGGGCCGGTCCAGCACGTTGTCGGCGCCGACGGCGGACCGCAGCCGGTCCAGCGGCAGTGGCTGCCCGGACTCGACGAGATCGAGGTCCTCCCCCACGCGCAGTGCGGTCGTGAAGAAGAACGGCTTGGCCGAGTTGGTGGACTTCGACGCGCTGACCGCGGCGCCGACCGTCAGGTGGTGCTCGGTGCCGTCCTCGTCCACCCGGCGGAACTCGACCCACAGGTACCCGAGGCGGTTGGTCTGCTGGAAGCCGTCGAGCATCAGCCAGGCCAGCGTGGTGCGGCCGGTCCCGGTCGCGTCGAGGGCGCGGGCGTCCGCGTCGAGCAGGTAGGGCAGCAGCATCTCCAGGGCCTTGGACTTGCCCGCGCCGTTCTTCCCGCGCAGCAGCAGGCGGCCGCCGCCGAACAGGAACTCCTGCCGGTCGTACTGCCAGACGTTGAGGATCCCGGCCCGGTTGAGCCTGAAGCGGTGCGGGGCCGCGTGCTGCGGGAGCGGCTGGATCCGGTTCACGAGGGGGTCTCTCCGATCAGGTCGGTCTGCGGGGGCCGTCGATCGGCGCGCTTGATCGAGACGGCCGTGGCGTACCGGGCGGCGGCGGCGAGCAGCACCCACTCGCCGGTGACGCCGGGCCGAGCCGCGGACACGTCGGTGACCGCCCGGCCGTCGCCGGCCGAGATCTGGTACTGCGGCGGCACCCCGTGGCCGTCGGAGCGCAGCCGGCCGGCTCGGGCCACCAACCGCATGCGGCTGAGGAGTTCGAGGACGTCAGCGCGCAGGGCGGACGGGTCCTCCAGGTATCCGCGGTGCCAGTTCGCGCGCTGCCCGTACTGGTCGAGCAACTCGTCGACCAGCTCGCCGACCAGCCCCGGCGGGATCGGCACGCCCACGGTCAGGCGGCCGCCGGTCGCCGGGTGCCCTGCTCCCTCGGGACGCAGCCTTCTCACCAGGCGGTCGACCAGGAGCAGCGCGGCCTGCGCGACCGTCCCGGTGCCGGGGAGCTGGAGATCCGTCAGCTCGTCCTCCGGGTCGATCATGGCGATGCCTTCGGCGCGGATCTCGGCTTCCAGGCCGAGCAGTTCGGCGAAGGCCTGGGCCTCTCGCCGCTGGCGGGTGCGTAGCCATTCGCGTTCGGCGCCGGTGAGTTCGTCGAGGTAGACGGCAGGGGTCTCCACCAGCTGCCGGCGCACGTAGGTCCGCGGCCCGCCGAATCCGGGGTCGGCGGCGCGCAGGACGAGGTCGGCACCGTCGCTGCTGTGGCTCAGCGGGCCTGCCACGATCGAGCGGGCGATGTCCCGGTTGACGGTCAGCAGGGCCTCGCCGTCCCGGTCCGCGGCGACCGAGCCGACGCTTCCCTCGGTTTCGGTCAACGCGCCCCAGACGACGAGTTGGCGAAGGGCCGCCGCGAGGGTGCGCTTCTCCACCGCCCGGCCGGAGTCGTCGACCGCCAGGCCCGCGTCGGCCGCTGCCGCCCGAAGGTCGGCCACCAACCGGGACAGCAGCAGCTGTTCGGGCGCGGTCACCAGCACGGACAGGGCCAGCGCCAGGTAGGCGTAGGTGCGCGGAGTGAACGGCGTACCGGTCGAGCGCTCCATCCGGTGCCCGGAGCCCGGTCCGAGGCCCGCCTTGAACAGGCGCGCGTACGACGCCTCCACCAGCAGGCGGTAGCCCAGGACCTGTTGGAACCGCTGGACCAGCCAGTCCGCGTGCCGGCGCACCAGCGGGAAGGTATCGGCGTGCGGCCCGTCGGCGGTGACCAGCGGGTGGCGCAGCAGCAGCCGGGCGGCGCTGCGGCGCTCGGCGGTGAGAGCGACGTCGTGCGAGGAGGGCAGTGCCATCAGGCGCTCACCTCCTCGAACGCGTCGTCCCGGCCGGTCTCTTCGGCGGTGGTGATCGCGATCTCCACGTCGTCGACCACCAGGTCTCCGTCGACCGAGCGCAGCACGGTCGTGCGTCCTGGTACCCGGCGCAGCGTCAGGCGCAGGTCCAGTTCGGCTTCGACGGCGTGGGCGTCCTGCAGGCCGAACCCGGGGGGCGCGGGCGGGTCGGCCCACCGCAGCGTCGAGTTCCCGAGCGCCGCGGTCAGCAGCTCCAGCAGCAGTGCCATGGCGGGGGCGCTCAGCCGCACCTGGCCGAACCGGTCGGTGACACTGCGGAGTTCGTCGGCTGCCTCCCGTCGGGCGGCAGCCTGCTCGCGGGCCGCCGCGAGCAGCCGGGCCTTCTGCTCCGAGTGGTCCTCCACGGCGGCCGCCCGGCCGCGCGGCGCCCGGCTGCCGCGTTCACGCAGCGCCACCGGCACCTCGACCGTCGGACCGCTCCACCAGCTGACATAGGCCGGCACGGTGCCGTCCGGGTCCGGGGCGAGGCCGAGGTGGCGTGCACTGTAGAGCCCGAACGCCGCGACCGCGAGGTCGTGCGCCTCCTCGGGGTCGGCGGCGTCGAACCAGGCCGCCAGCCGCAGCAGATCCCGGCGGCGCGACATCTCCCCCGCCGCCGAACGCAGCATCCGCTTGGCGTTGGCCAGCAGCGACTGCAGCGCGCGCAATGTCGCGTCCCGCAGTTGGTCGACCTGGCTGCCCCGTCCGTCCGTGTCCACGAACCAGTCGCGCAGCGCTTCCCAGTCGGCGAGTTCGCGCCCCCGGCTGCGCTGCACGCGGATCTCGGGCAGGCCGTCGCCCAGGGCGCCCAACCCCGTGGCGTGCGCGCCGATCAACTTCAGCAGCTCTTCCAGGTCCGGCCAGAGCCGGCCCAGGGTGGCCGCGATCCTCGGCGACCGGAAGGCGACCTCCTCCGTGATCGCCTCCACGTAGTCCAGCAGCAGCTCCTTGAACCCCTGGTACTCGGCGCCGTCCAGGTCGTACCGGGCCAGCACCTGGCCGAGGTAGGCGTAGAAGTCCCTTACGGACTCGGCAAATTCGGCGAACTGCACGAACAGCGTGCTGACCTTTTCGAGCGCCTCCTGCGGATCGGCACCCCCCGGCCGGCCGACGGTATCGGCGATCTCACGCAACCCGCGGTCGACCAGGGCCAGCAGCTCACTGCTGACCTCGCGCGCCGCATCGGCGCTCGCCAGCACCTCCTCGGCATCGCGCTGCACCTGCTCGCCGAGCTTCGAGAGCTGGTACCGAGCGCGTGAACGCTGGTATTCGGCAATGCTGGCAGCCTTCACCGTGTGACTGCTGCGCAGCAGGTTCCCCCACTTCACCAGCTGCTCCAGCCGCGCCGTCACCACATCGGCGCCGGGGTGCCCTTGCCACGCCGCATCCCGCGCGAGCCTGGCCACCACGTCCGGCACGGCGAGGTCCGCGAGGAGCGTCGAGCAGAAGACCCGCATGACGGCCACGTACTCAAGGCGCTCGGGGGCGCTCAGATAGGAGTACGCGGCGAGGCGCTGCCAGGCGCCGTCACCGGCCGACGACAGCGCAGACGCGGAGTCGGGGAGTTCGTCCGAACTGTGCGGGCCTGGGTGGTCCATGGAGTCGAGGTTACGAGATACCGCCGGCACCTCAGCCCCGAACCCGGAAAGTCGATCACCCTGCTACGGCTACCGGGTTCGGCTCCGGCGACCCGGCACAGCGGCCAGTAGTGTCCCGGACGGCCCACCGTGCACTACGAGCCGTCAGCGCATGGTGCGCGCTGCCCCGTTGTCGAGGACGAGCTCGACAACCCCCGCTCCCTCGCCCTCAACGACTGGGACGCCCTCGACTGATCCAACGAGCTGCAGCCACCATCAACCTCTACGGCCACCTCTTCAAGGACTCCGCCGACCAAGCCGTCCGGGCCCTCGCCCAAGCACTCGATTGCGCCCAAGCCGCCCGGCTCCGTGCCCTCCCGGACGACGATGGCGGAATGCCAGTGGCGGCGTGACGCGGCACGCCGCCGTCGGGCTGGGCACCGGGATCATCGGTCGCGGCTGTCAGCGGTCTGGGCGACTCTCCGGAGACAGCCCCCGGCCGACACCACCATCAGGTACTCCGCACTTCGGTGCCACCGCCGACGTACCCGGCGGTCCGGGCCCTTCGGCCCAGCCCGGCAGCCGGTTCTCCGCGTAGCGTGTGTCACGGCAGACAGGACTCTGTGACGGAGGCACCGCCATGACCGGGCTCAGCACCAACGGCCCCGCTGCCGTGTCCGCGGCATCAGACCGCTTCCCGCCTCCGCGCACGCTGCCCGACTCACTGCGCGCCGCCTGGTCGACGCTGTTCTCGGGCGGCTCGGCGTACCGCTTCGAGCCGGCCGCACTCGACGCCCTGCTGGAGCCGGCGCGCCGCTGGCTCCGGCACGCCATCCCAGCCGGGACGCTCTGCCACCCCGCTGTCGGACTGGAGCTGCAGACCGTCGATCGCCTCGTAACCCCGCGGTAGATCATCCGACCTGTCCTTCGATCAACCATGAAGCTTTAGCGAGAAGGCGCAGTTGGCGAGCCCAATCGAGGAGTGCGCCGGGGCTGTGAAGGGGATCCGCCAGTGCACCGCGCCGTCGGCGTCCAGGTAGGGCCTCGTGCCGGGTGGCGGCAACGACACAGCCGGCGTCGGGCGCGAAGGCGGCGCCCCACGCGTCACGCGGGCGATCGTCCAGTCGGAACTACGGGCTCGTTGTCGGCGGCCGAGAAGTCCACAGCGAGCAACGCCGCGTCTTACACCCACGACACTGGGCCGTGCCCGGCCGGAACCGCCGAGGCAACGGCTGGCGACGATGCCGTTTCCGGCGCCAACGGCTTGGTCGTGGCGATCGGTCGAACGGGCAGCAGCGTCATGGGAATGCAATGCACCGAGCCGCCCTGACAGCACCGGCCGGGCCTGGAGCGAATCCGGATGCGCGGGGGTGGGACGCGATGGCAGCATGCAGCCCCTTTCGGGAAATAACCGCCCGACCTGAGCGTCGTCGCCATGCATGCGGTGGACGGTCAGGGCGACGGTCGCCCGGAGCCGATTCGTCTCCGAGGCAGCGATTGCGTACGCCTGTCCGCCGGTGACCAGCTATCCGGCAGGTGATGTTCCATGGATTCCTGGGCCGCCGCAGCTACCTGCTGCAGGCGCCTTCTCGGCGGCGGTAATGAGATTTCGTTCTGTGTCGGCTGTGCCGTAGACTCGATGTCACCGACGCGGGGTGGAGCAGCTCGGTAGCTCGCTGGGCTCATAACCCAGAGGTCGCAGGTTCAAATCCTGTCCCCGCTACTACGCAACAAGGCCGGGCCCGTCGCACTGTGTGCGTCGGGCCCGGCCTTCGTTTTGGTTCGGTCAGCAGTCGACGGCGGTGTCGACCTCAATTCGTCAGCGGTGAGCGGGCCGTGTGATCATCCTGACATTTTGCCCGTAATGTCCCCGTTAATGGAACGCTGGGCACTCACATGCCGACGCGAACTCCTCGACGGGACGCTGATCTGGAACCAGCGCCATCTCCCGCATGCACTACGGGAGTTCGAGGACCATCACAACACCCACCGCCCACATCACACACTCCACCAGGACACGTCACTGACACCACGGCCCGTCCCGATCGCCGATCCCGGGCGGATCGCCCGGCTGGACGTCCGCGGACGCGACCGTCTCGGCGGCACCCTCCACGCGTACCGACATGCCGCATGACCTGCACGGACAGACTTATCGGCACCCTCAGGGGCGGCGGCGCGCCGGAAGACCCCGGCAGGGGCCGCATCATGCGCCGTCCGCCGTGCCAAGCGGCGCCGCCGCACCGAGAGGTCGGCGATCAGTCCGCCGTGGCGATCAGCGGCCGGAGCAGGATGTCGGGGTGGGCGCGCTGGAAGGCGTTCAGGTGCCACTTGTCGGCGAACAAGGCCAGCAGCACGTCGTCCGAGCGGCGTGTGAGCACCTCTCCGTTGGTCAGGCGGGCCTTGGCCAGGGCTGCGGCGCCGTCGGCGTCGGTGACCCTGGCCAAGCGGTAGGAGAGCTGGTCGAGGGCGATCGGGGAAGAGAACTCGTGCTCCATCCGGTGCAGGACCACGTCGAACTGCATCGGGCCGACCGCAGCCATGACCGGCGACTGGTCGCCACGCCGGTCGGAGACCAGCACCTGGATCACGCCTTCCTCATCGAGTTGGGCGACGCCCTTGCGGAACTGCTTGGAACGGCTGATGTCCTTGGGCCGTGCCACCGCGAAGTACTCGGGGGCGAAGGCGGGCAGCGAGGGAAATTCGGCCTTCTTGCCGGCGTAGAGGGTGTCGCCGACCCGCAGCGCGCTCGCGTTGATCAGGCCGACCACGTCACCGGGGTACGCGGTGTCGACCACGGTGCGCTCGGCTCCGAAGACGGTGTGCGCGTACTTGGTTGCGAAGGAGCGGCCGCTGGCCGCGCGGGTGACGTGCATGCCGCGCTCGAAGACACCGGAGCAGACTCGGACGAAGGCGATCCGGTCGCGATGGGCCGGATCCATGTTCGCCTGGATCTTGAACACCAGACCGGAGAACTCCTCGCCGACCTCGCGGCTGCCGCCCTTGGCCAGCGGGCGGGGCCCGGGAGCCGGAGCGAGGTCGACCACGGCATCCAGCAGGGGCTTCACACCGATGTTGGTCAGCGCGGCGCCGAAGAAGACCGGGCTGATCTTGCCGGCCTCGAAGGCCTCCTGGTCGTAGCCGGGGCCGGAGGAGAGCACCAGCTCCAGTTCCTCCAGCGCGGTCGTCCAGGCTTCGCCCTCCTGCTCGGCGGCCTTCTCGGAGGTGAGCTGCTCCTCAAGGGCGGCGTGCGTGCCGGCCGGCACCTTGGTGTAGCGCAGCATCTGCTCGGTGTTCCCCGCTTCGACCAGGCCGCGCAGGTTGCCGGCGTTGCCGACCGGCCAGACGACCGGGACGGGGGTGATCCCGAGGTGCGTCTCGATGTCCTCGAGCAGGGTGAGTGCGTCCCGGCCACGCCGGTCCCACTTGTTGATGAAGGTGATCACGGGGACGCCGCGATGGCGGCAGACCGCGAAAAGCTTGCGGGTCTGCTCCTCCAGGCCCTTGGCCGCGTCGACCAGCATGATCGCGCAGTCGACGGCGGCCAGCACCCGGTAGGTATCCTCGGAGAAGTCGGCGTGGCCGGGGGTGTCGACCAGGTTCATCACGTGGTCGCGATAGCCGAACTGCAATGCGGCCGAGGTCACCGAGATACCGCGCTCGCGTTCCAACTCCATCCAGTCGCTGGTCACGCCGCGTCGGTCACCCTTGGCGTGCACCGCACCGGCAGAAGTGATCGCCCGCGCGTGCAGCGCCAGCGCCTCGGTGAGCGTGGACTTGCCAGCGTCCGGATGACTGATCACGGCGAAGGTCCGTCGGCGACCGGCCTCATGAAGGACCTGCGGGACGGGGACGGACTGTACGGTGCTCACGGGTTTCCTCGGGTACGCATCGGCAGCAGGCCGGGTGACGCCTCTCCGTACCTGGTGAGCCGGGGATCAGATCCGCAGGCCCAAGAAGCGATAATAGGCTGCCGGACGGCGTGACCCCGAAATTCCCGTTTGCCGGCTGCTGCCCCGGCTCCAGCCGGGATAGCAGCCGAACTGTGCGTTGCGGCTGCCGCGATGCCAACGGAAAGCAGTTCGGCGCACGCTGCCCCAAGCTCAGCCGAGCCCAGCGCCACGGCTCCTGGGCCTTCTCCGTCGACTTGGCGGCAGCCGATGGCCGCCGCCGACAGCAGTGCCGCAGCGGCTTCCCCACCCGCAAGGCCGCCCGCAAGGCGCTGGAGCACGCCCTCGAATGCGAGCGCACCGGCCTGGACCGCGACAACGACCTGACGGTGGCCAACTATCTGACCGGCTGGCTGCGCACGAACGAGGACGTGCTCAAGCCCACTACCTACGCCCGCTACCGCGACCACGTGCACAACGACCTCATACCGGCCTTCGGTCGGCTCAGACTGTCCGACCTCCGCGAGCGGCACATCACCGCCTGGAACGAGGCCGAGCTGGCCCAAGGGCGAGGACGCACCAGCGTCTACCGCGCCGCGCCACCCTCTCCAGCGCCCTGAACACCGCAGTCCGCACCCGACGGCTGGCCGACAACCCCGCACGCTACGCCATCATGCCCCGCCCCGCCGCGCCAGAGCGGATCTGCTGGACCCCGTCGCAGGCGGCAGCGTTCCTGCGGCACAACCACGACACCTACGGCGACCAACTGGCGGACGCCTTCGAGGTGCTGCTGGGCACCGGGATGCGCCGCGGGGAGCTCCTGGGCCTGCACTGGCCCGAGGTGCACCTGGCCGAGCGGATACTGCTGGTGCGGTGGAACCTCACCGCCGTCGACAACAACCATCTCCACCTGGGCCACCCCAAGACCAAGGCAAGCCGCAACTGGGTCAGCCTCTCCCCTCGGGTCACCGCAGCACTGGAAAGGCGAGCCGCAGCCGCGCGGGCGAGCCTGCCCCAAGGAGCGCCACTCGAAGGGCTCGTCTTCTGCCAGCCGGACGGTGCCCCGCTGCGCCCGCAACAGCTCCTGGTCACGCTGCGCCGCAGGTCGGCGGAGATCGGGCTCCCGCGGATCGGCGTTCACGACCTGCGGCACACGGCCGCCAGCATCATGATCAGCTCTGACGTCCCCCTGGCCGTGGTGTCGAAGACGCTGCGGCACTCGACCCTATCGACCACGGTCAACATCTACGGCCATCTGCTCCCGCACGCCGCGCGCGAGGCCGTCACCGCCCTGTGCCAGGCGCTCGACGGCGCCTCGCCGCCTTCCGCCGCCCCCGGCGGCGAAGCGTCAGACCTTCCGGACGCCGCGTAGCTGGCAGAACGTCACCAGAACCATGTGCCTGCCATCACGTCGCCATCACCGTTCACCCAAACGAGAACAGCGGGCCTGTCATTTCTGACAGACCCGCTGGTCACATACGTCGGGACGACAGGATTTGAACCTGCGACCCCTTGACCCCCAGTCGCCCGGCGATGTGTGCCCCAGCCTGCGGTGCGCTGAACGGAACGCGTTGTCCGTGCGGAAGAACTACCGCTGCGCGCGTCGATCTGCCGCGTGTGGTCCCCGCCTTGTCCCCGCCCTTCTGCACTTCTCGCGAACCAACCAGACGGTGTCGCAGCCGGGCAAGGGGTTCCTGTGAGGTCAGACGGCTAGCCTCGGGCGAGACATGGTCGCCACACGTTCCCTGACGGAGAGTGTCGTCGAGGACGGCCTGCACTCTTGCGGCTTCGGCCGAGATGCCGCCCTTCACCACCCCGTCGGCTCCATTCGATCCTCAACCCGGCCCGTTGAGAGCAAAGGTCAAGCGACGTGTCTGCGTCTGTAGTTGGTGGCTTGACCGTGGCGGTTCTCCACTGGCGCTGACATGACTGGCGATCAGGCGGCACTGCCCCCATCGGGTCAGCAGATCGCCCAACCTCCGCGGCCTAGGCGTGCTAACGTGACGGACAGTCATACGGTCCGCCGGGCTTCCGATGTTTGGACATGCCCCCACCCGTAACGGAGTTCCTTCATGCTGCCCTCGCGCATGCCCGCGAGCGCTTCGGCTATGTCCGGATGCGCCACGCCAAGCCAGGTCCTGCTCTGCGCCACTTGTGTGACACAGCCACAGGTGTTCTCTTCCCGCCTTCGGAACATTTGAGCGGCGAGCTGCGCCGCGGGCTCGGTCCGTGCGCCAGCTTTGGCAACCCGGCATCATGCATCGTCCGCGTTCGGCGCACCAGGGCGCCATCATGCGCGGCCTCTACTAAGGACTTCCGTGCTGTCCGTCTATACAGCCATTGGCTCTGCCCTCCTCGCTGTCTCGACGATCGTCCGCGTCATCGTCCGGGCTCGACTGACCCGGCAGATCGCCAGCGAGGCACTCGCCAACTCCGATCCCAAGGACAGGCCTGAGATCCTCAAGGCCCTGCCCAAGTGAGCGGAGCCGCTCCCCCATCACCCGTTTTGTTACTGTCTCCCAGCCGGCCAACCCACGAAGCCAGCTCCCGTAGCAAGGAGGAGACAAGTGCTGTATCGCGGTCCCGCATCCCTCCTGGCTGCACAAGCCCTCTCTGGCAGTCTCGCATCGGCAGTCGAGCAGGGCTCGCTGCTCCTCCGCGGGCACCAGCCGAGTCAGGCCGAGATGCGCATGTGGGAGCGCGGGCTACCACGGGTTCTGAGCGTTCTCCTGGAAGCCGGTCTCGGCCAGGTTGAGGTGTTGGTTGAGTATGACCTCCCCTTCACCAACCGGTCAGCCGACCTCGTGCTGGCGGGAATCCATCCGGTAACGGGAGATCCGTCCTACGTGGTTGTTGAAGTGAAGCTGTGGTCGCAAGTCGAGCCCGACGGCGAGATCGCGCACCTGTGCCGAGTCCCCGGCCTCGCGCGTCCTCTACTCAACCCGATCGAGCAGGTGCGCGGCTACTGCTCGTATCTGGCGTCGTACAACGCGGCGCTAGCCGACCGTCCTGAGCGGATCTCGGGTGTTGCATTCCTTCCCTACGTCGCGGAGTTCGCGGCTCAGGAAACTCTCGCCGTGAGCCCGAGCTCCAATGTCGCGATGTTCACTGGGGGGCAGCGGCCGAGCTTCATTCACCTCCTGCGCTCGCTACTAGCCCCAGCAGACGGTGCCGAGTCAGCTGATCTTCTTCTGTCTGCGAAGACTCGGCCAACACCACAGCTCGTGTCGGTAGCTGCCGCCGAGGTACGTGAGCGTGAGCAGTTCGTTCTGCTGGACGAACAGCGGGTTGCGTGTGAGGTCGTGCTGCACGCAGTGCGCCAGGCCCAACAGACTGACCGCAAGGAGGTGATTGTGATCACTGGAGGTCCGGGCGCCGGGAAGAGCGTCATCGCGCTGTCGCTCCTGGGCGATATGTACCGGCATGGTGTCGCGGCTCTTCACGCAACCGGATCCAGCTCGTTCACGACCACCATGCGTCGGATTGCCGCAGCGCGAAAGCGTCAAGTGCATGATCTATTCAAGTACTTCAACAGCTTCATGGCCGCCGAGCGCAACGGGGTCGACGTTCTGATCTGCGACGAGGCGCACCGCATCCGGGAGTCGTCGGCGAACCGCTACACACGCGCGGCTCAGCGCACGGGAAAGCCCCAGATTGAGGAACTGATCGACGCCGCCAGAGTGCCGGTGTTCCTGCTAGACGAGGACCAGATCGTCCGGCCGGGCGAGATGGGCACAGTGGACCTGATCCGCGCTGCCGCGGCCGCAAAGGGCTTGGATTGCCAAGTGATCGAACTGGGCAGCCAGTTCCGCGGTGGAGGTAGTGACGCCTACCTGTACTGGGTGGTGCGACTGCTCGGGCTGGAGCCAGGTGGCCCTGTGGAATGGGAGCCCGACGGCAAAGTGACCCTGAAGGTTGTCGACAGCCCCCACGAGCTGGAGGAGTTCCTCGAAGCCCGCCGCGAGGAAGGGTACAACGCCCGTATTACAGCTGGGTACTGCTGGAAGTGGACGACGAAGATCACACCTGGAGATCCGCTCCCTCTAGACGTGCGGATCGGGGACTGGGCCCGCCCGTGGAACGTGTACGGTGACCGCTCGATCGCCGGCGCGCCTCCGGCCGCGCTGTGGGCCACCGACCCCGCTGGCTTCGGCCAGGTCGGCTGCGTGTACACCGCCCAGGGCTTCGAGTACGACTGGAGTGGCGTCATTCTTGGGCCGGATCTCGTCTGGCGAACTGATCGTTGGATCGCCGATCGGTCGGCGTCCAAGGACCCTGTCTTCCGTAGGTCCACTGATGCCGACATCGACCGTCTGATCCGAAACACTTACAAGGTGCTGCTGACGCGGGGAATGATGGGCACAGTCCTCTACTCAACGGATTCGGAGACCCGCGCCAAGCTGCGTGAGCTGGTATCGGGTCCACAGGTTACCCAGGGTCGCGCCAGCACGCGTGTGGCGAAACTGGCCATTGGCGGCGTGTGTGGGGGGAGTTGACATGGTCAAGGGCGCCGTGTTGCGGGGGTACCTCCTGGAGGAAGCGCTGGCCTGGCTCTTGCGCTCCTCTGGTTATCGCCTGCTGGTTCACGAGAGCCAAGATCCCGAGGAATTGGTGACCGACGGGAACACGCTTCGGGTACGGGGCCGGGGGGCGCTGCATCAGGTCGACGCACTGGGGGAGTTCGCGTTCACCCCGGCGTTCTCAATGCCGGTTCGGCTGTTTCTGGAAGCGAAGTTCAACCAGGACCGTTGTGGACTGGAGATCGTGCGCAATGCCCACGGTGTGCTCCATGACGTGAACGAGAACTTCATGACGCACGCGGGTAGAAGGCCGCGGCAGCGGTACCAGTACGTGTATGCCCTGTTCTCGACCGCGGGGTTCACGGCGGATGCCCAGAAGTACGCAGTGGCACACCAGATCTCGCTGGTGGACTTGTCGGGTGCCTCGTTCTCCTGGCTGCTGGGGACGATCGGCACCACTGCGTGGACCATGGAGCAGGCGCAGTCCTACCTCGGCTCGGCACCGTTCCCGGTGACGTGGGTGCGTACGGAGCTGCGCAAGAAGCTGGGGACCTGGACCGCGTCCCCAGGGTGGCTGCCGACGTCAGTGCCGGCGAACGAGACGTTTCGGGAGGAGGCTGCGGCGGCGATCGACGCCTTCGCTGGCGCGCTGCGGCAGAGCAGCGGTGCCGAGTTGCTGCTGGGCTTCCCTTCGGCGCCGTTCATCCTGCCACTGGCTGTCAACGACCACCTGGCGTTCACCGCGTACGCGGATGCCCATCCGGACCATGCGGTGCGTATCCGGCGACGGGGCAGCGGTGGCTCGGCGGAGTGGACGTTGTCACCGCTGGGCCAAGAGGGCGCGTACGAGCTTGCTTTCAAGTTGCCGGAACAGGTCGAGGACTGGATCAGCGACGTCGAGGGGAAGGAGCGCAGGCGGACCTCGGAGGTGAAGGAGCAGTTCCTGTCCACGATCACGATCTACAGGATGAACGGCGGTGGCGTGCGGGCATATCAGCTTCGCTACGAGCCGAGTTCCCTCTCGCGTCTGTGACTCCTGCGCAGCGGGGTGGTCGGCCTCCCCGCCTTCGGGAGGCCGACCACTGTGTCAGACCGGGAGGTAGGGGCTGGGCTTGATGTGCCAGCTGATGCTCAGTGCGTCGCGGGCCCGGGTGGTGGCCACGAACAGCAGAGAGCGGGCCTTGCGCTGCTCGCGCTCATAGCGGGCCGGGTCTTCGGTGCGGTAGCGGTCGATGACGTGGGTGCGGGGGATGATTCCGTCACTGGCGCCGACGATGGCGAGGCGCTGGTACTCAAGGCCCTTGAAGCGGTGCATCGTGCCGACATGGATCTCGCCGTCACCCTTGGGGCCGTCCTTGGTGAGCTCGGCGCACGTGATGCCGGCTTTGGTGGCCAGGTAGTACATGGTCTGGCTGACCATGTCACGGTCGGCGACGCAGACGGCGATGTGGCCGCTCGGGTCCCTGGGTGAGCCGTTGTCGTCCGTGGAGAGCTCGTCGCGCCACGTGGTCAGGGTGGTAGCAAGGCCGGCGAGTTCGTCGTCCCAGGTGTCGTAGGGCGTGAAGGCGGGGGCAGGGCCGTGGAGGACTGAGCGGTATCCGGCGAGGTTGTCGGTGCCGTCGTCCAGGTCGTCGTAGCTCACCGTCCGGCCGGGTGTGACGGGGTCGACCACACGTAGGGCCTTGGTGAGGATCTCTTTGGTGGTGCGGTAGCTGAGGGTCAGGCGGGAGGATCGTCCTCGGATGTGGATCCCGAGGGCGCCAAGGGCGACCTGGTGGTCGTAGATGCGCTGGTGGGTGTCGCCTGCGATGAACATGTCGTTGGGCAGGTCCGGGTCGGCCATGGCGCGCAGCATCTTCCAGTGCGCGGGGCTGAGGTCCTGGGCCTCGTCGACGACGATGTGCCGGTAGCGGTAGTTGATGTAGCGCATGCCGGAGCTGTTGTCGCGGTGGATGAGGTCCTTGCCGCCGACTTCCTCCTTGTACTCGCGCCGGTCCTTGATCTTCGCAGCGCGTTCCATCTCGAAGCGGGCTGCGCGCTCGGATGCCTGGCCCCAGGTCTCCACGCCGAGCTTGTCGAGGCGGGCAGTGAACTGCTCGATGAGCTTCCAGATGTGGTTACGTTCCGGCCGGGTGAGGGAGCGCCCGCGGCCTGCCCGGCGGGCTTGGAAGTAGGCGGAGCGAGTGGGGACGGACTGTCCGAGGATGACCTGCTCCCACTCTTCCAGGAGAAACTCGGGCTCCCAGCGGTGGTCGTCGACTTCGGCGAGGAGCTGGCGCATCTCGTTCAGCGCCACGTGGTCGTAGACACGCTGACGGCCCCGGCCAGCGGCAGTGTTCTCGCCCAGGACCCTGGCGGCGAGCTGGTCGATGTGGGCGATTTCGACGCGAGCGAGGAGCTCGGGTTCGATGAGCGAGGCCAGGCGCAGACGCAGGTCCGTGGTGAGGTTCTTGGTGAATGTGGTCAGCAGGATCGCTTTGTTACTACCGGGAGGCAGCTGCTCGGCGAGGTGTTTGACCCGGTGCAGGGCGACGATGGTCTTGCCAGTGCCGGGGCCGCCGGAGACGCGAGCCGGGCCCTTGTAGAGGCGGTGGACGATACGTTCCTGGGTGGGGTGGAGGAACACCTTCCAGGCCCGGAAGTCGCCTTGGTCGATGGCGGCCTGCACGTCGTCGTCGACAGCGGTGACCTTGGTGCGGCTGAGGGCCGCGGCGAAGTCGCCGAGATCGGGCTCTTCGCCGAGCTCGACGGGTTGGGTGATCTCCTTGCGGACGTCATCGATGGACATGCCGGCGGCGAGGCCGTAGAGCACGTCCTTGGACAGCAGGGGGGCACCCTCGACGAGCTGGTCCAACTCGGCGCTGCTGGTGACGGCGAGGGCCAGTTCGACCAGTTGGTCGGCGACGCCCAGCTCTCGCAGCTGATCGGCACTGTACGCGGCGAGGAGCGGGGTCTCGACGAGAAGGGGTGGCTGCGGCGTCGGCTCTGCTTCGGTGCGGGGTGCAGCCTGGTCCGGTTCGGCCGGGGTCAGCGCGATGCCGGCGCGGCGAAGGGCGCTATCACCGACGACAGCGAGGTCGACAAACTCGATCTCGCCGGTGACGCGGTTGACCGCGACCTGGAGTTCTTCGTAGACGTCCTTGCGGTGCCGGACGGCGATGACCAGCCAGCTCTCGGTGCCGTCGGCATCGACTCCGGTCGGTGTCAGCAGGGCGCGGTAGGAGTCGTTGACCCGTGCGGACCAGATACGGGAGTCGCCCTTGAGCTTCTTCAGCTTGAGGCCGGGCTGGTTCGGCTTGTTCCGGAAGACGTGGCAGAAGTCGTAAAACTGGGCTTTGACCGAGCGGTCGAGCTTGTACAGCTCCTGTTCGGCCTTGCGGTACAGGCTGAGCCGGGCGGTCATCGGGTGGTGCCTTCCGTGTCAGGGAGCTTGTCGAGCAAGGCGTCGAGGTGGTCGAGCCATGCGGCGGCGGTCCGGACCGTCCAGCCGTCCTCGGCGTAGGCTGCGTCGCGCCGCTGGGCCTCGATGTCCTTGTCGTCGTGGTGGGCGGCGACGACGACGATCTTGACGTTGGGAGTCTGCCAGGCGAAGTCGGCCGGCCAGCGGCTCGGGCCGAGTTCGTATCCGAAGACCGGGGCCTGCTTGCCGTGTTCGGCGAGCGTCTCGGCGAGGCGGAGCAGGGCAGGTGCTTCGGCAGCGTCCTCGCGCAGGATCTCCAGGATGTCCTCGTCCCAGGCCGCGTCTCGGATCATCTTCTTGAGGGTGGCTTCCAGCGGAGAGTCCGCGCTCGGTTCCGAGGCGGCAGGCGGAAGGGCAGGCACGGGCGTGGGTGCGGGGGCGAGTGCCGCGGTGAGCGAGTCGAGTTCGCCCAGGCCGCCGCACACAGCGAGAACCTCGACCTCGAAGTCCTTTGCGCTGCTGGTCGCGAGCTGGACCCCATCACCGCCGGCGAGGGACAGGAACTGGGTGATGTTGGTCCAGTACAGCCAGGAGCGCCACCGCAGCTTGTGCTCGTCGGTGTCCAGGACGGCGTCGCTGTCGTCGAGGACCGTAAGGGCGGTCCACCGCAGGTCGTCGGGATCGGCGGCGTCCAGGGCGAACACGATCGGCAGACCATGCTCGTCCTGGGTGCGGAAGACGTGGACGGGACCGATGCCACCGGCATCGGGTGTGAGCGGCTTGTCGTGCCGTCGGTTGGCTCCGAAGGAGGCGAGCTGCTCGCGCAGCGCGGTCACGAGTTCACTGCGCCTGCCGGTGGCGGCCACGGCGGTCGTGGCGGGTACAGCGGTGAGGCCGGTGACCAGGGCGCGGGCCCTGCGGGCCCAACGGGTGGCGTCGGGATCGCGCAGATACGCGACGAGGGTGTCGATCGGGTTGGCAAAAACGGCTTCGCCAAAGTGCGCACGGTTGCCTCCGTACTGCTCGTAGGCGGCCCTGGCCTGCTCCTGGGCGGTGCCCCGGTACGGTGGCCAGACGGGCGTGATGCGCCCCGGTCGCCTCTCGAACAGGTCGATGTCGGCCCAGGTGACCTGGAAGACGATCTGTCCGTCGGCGCGGAGCCGGGTGCGCTGGGCCGCGTTCTTGGCGATGAGGTTGTGCTCGCGACTGGCGTGGAAGCGGAAGCCTTCCATGTAGACGTGCACGCTTTGCACCGGACCGCCGACGCGGGTGAAGGTGAAGTCCGTGCGGGTGCCGCCGAGGCGCCGCTGGGCGGTCAGCCTCCAGTGCATCACGTCCGAGCCGTCGGTGAACCGCAGGTGCCCACTGGCGTGGCCGTCCTCGTCCAGGGCCGCGTCGTCGGTGACCTTCACCCAGCCCCGCAGAGCGGTCAGGAAGCGCGCCTCCAGGTCGGATTCGACCTGGGCATCCAGCCCGACCAGTCCGGTGTGCTCCACATCGCTGATGTCCCAGCCGTCCTCGCCGTCCTCCTTGAACAGCAGCGACTCCAGCATGTTGAGCGCCGCCTGCCGGGAGACGACGTCCTGGAACTGCTCGGGGGTGTAGCGGTGCAGACAGCGATGGCAGGCCCGCCGCTGCTCTTCGGCACACGGACATGTCTTCAGCTGCTCGTACGCCTGGGCGAGGGTGTCCCGGAAGGCACGGCGGTCGGTGAGCCGGTCCAGGTAGCCGGTGCCACCGGGGAGGGAGTCAAACAGCACCAGGAACCAGCGGCGCTCGCCGCTGTCGGTGTCCGGCATGGACGCCACCGTGGTGTCCAGGTGCTGCGGGTCGCCGCCGAAGTGCAGGTCGACACCGAGCCGCAGAGCGGCCCGGAAGGAGTGCACCCGTGCGTCCACGTCCGCCGTCGCGGCCGGGATGAGGATCCGCAGGGCCTCGGTCTGCAGCTGGTGAGCGAGCAGCACCTGCTCCTGCGTGACGCCCTCCTTCTTGCCGCGGCGCAGTGGGCACCACGGGCGGTGGTGCTTGAGCTGCGGGGCACGGGCCGCCCCCGACTCCAGGGCATCGGTGTCGTGGTCGAAGACCGGGCGGCCGTCCGCGCTGGCGGCACCGCATGCAGTGCAAACGTGGAACGGGTTCAGCCGGACCACATGGCCGGCGAAGTCGTCACGAGCGGGAGCGTCATAGCGGACCGGCCCGACGTTGATCCGGCGGATCATCGCCGTACGGCAGAAGTCCACGCCGAAGGTCTCACGGTCATGGCGCCAGGACTTCCCCCGTTCGATGTTCTCGACGGGGATGTCCACCGCGTCCACGACGGTGTACGAGCGGTGGTCGCGGTCGTCCTTGTCGTCGCGGATCCGGGCGTCCTCCCGCTTGTCCCGGGAGGTCACGGTGGCCGGTTCGACGACCTGGAACAGGCAGGAGCCGTCGTCTGCGATCTGGCTCGTCTTGCATCGGGGGCACGGCGAGCGGTCGTTGGTGGCGTCGTCGGTGCGCACGTACCCGCAGCCCGGGCACACCCGCCAGGTGCGCCACTCCTGGCGTCCGCCCGTGGCCAGCTCCAGGCCGGTGATCTCGTGCCGGTAGCCGTTGACGTAGAAGGTGTTGCCCGGCGCCAGTTCCTGGATCGCGAATCGGCGGGGCCGCTCGTAGGAGAGGGTCTCGGACGTGTACACCACCTTCCCCGTTTTCGGGTCGATGCCGTCCTCGCCGTACAGGGTCGCCGACAGCGTCGTCGACGAGTCGATCAGGGCGTAGTTGGGAAGCAGGCCCAGGTCACACAGGGCGCTCTGCGCCGAGGTGTCGCCCAGGTGGAGCAGCTTGCGGCCCACGCCGCGCCGCTCGGCGTCCAGCTCCGCCTTCTGTCGGGCCTGGTCGGGGTCGCTGTCGTGCAACTCGCCGTGAGCTTCGTCGATCTCCCGCAGGCGCGCTCGCAGGGCGTCCTCGGCGCGGCGCCATTCGTGTTCCGCCTTCTCCACGGCGCTGCGCAGGCCGTGCGTCGCGTACGCCCTCAGGTCGGCATGGGCCTGCTCGCTGACGCCGGTCGGGAAGAGCCGCAGGAACCCCTTTGCCAGTTCCTCGCCCTGGTCAAGGGCCAGCTCCACCAGGTCGGTCAGATAGCCGGACGGGCCGAACAGGCGGGGCGCCTTGTGCGGGAGCGCGCGCAGCACGATGCCGTCCGCCCGGACGAGCCGGCCGGCCGCGGCGAGGTCCAGCAGGTGCGCCAGGTACTGGCGGCGCAGGATCTCGACGGCCGACAGGTAGCACCCGGGCGGCACGATCGTGCCGGCGATCAGGTCTTTCGGTCGCTCGAGGAAGTACAGGTCGCGGCGGCGCCGGTCGGGGATGGTCAGTAGGAAGGCGTTGCCGGTCCGGCGGCCGGCGCGGCCGACCTGCTGCGCGTACGAGGCGGGACGGCGTGGCAGCGCGGCCAGCACGACGGCGGACAGGTCGCCGATGTCGATACCCATCTCGAGCGTGGGTGTGCACGAGAGCACGTTGGGGTCCTTGAACCCGCCGCCGCGCTTGAACGCCTCCTCGACCTTCTCGCGCTGAGGCCGTGTCAGCATGCCTGTGTGTTCGGCGGTGACCACCTGGTAGGTGCCTGCACCGAGGTAGAGCCGCCGGTAGTAGTCGTCCCGGTAGTCGCGGTCGCGGTGGTGTATCCCCAGACCTTCTGGCCGGTCTCCGGCCACCAGGCGGCCCCGGCGGCACCGGTAGGAAGGGCACGGCTGGTCATGCCACTGGTCCAGGAGCGAGGGGTGGACCGTCTGCTCCCAGAAGCACACCGGGCACCGCACGTACGAGACGCGCACCTGTTCGTCGTCCAGCAGCCTGGCCTCGATGTTGCCGGGCTTGAGTCCGTACACCCGCACCGAGGTGTCGTTCGGGGTGCGCACTGACAGCAGTCCCATCGAGGCGAGTTCGGGCAGCAGCCGGCTCCACAGTTCGGGCGCCAGCTCACGCGGCAGCCCGAGGCACCGCCCCACCCATCGCTCGTACCAGGACAGCCGGCCGGTCGCGAAGTCGAACTCGCTGCCGTTCTTGGGCTGTCCGAGCAGGAAGACGGGAGCGGCGATCCCCTTCGGGAACGCCCGCATGCCCGGGGCCCGCTTGCCCCAGACGAAGTACCGGCTGGTACCCGCCTCGTCGATGTACTTGTCCAGCCACTGGTGCGCGACCGCACCACGGGTGCGCAGCCGCTCCAGGAAGATCCGCACGAACGCCAGGTACCGGGCATCGTCCTGCGCCACCAGCGGCAGCCCGTCCCGCACACACTCCTCGTGCAGTCGCTTGACCAGCGCGATCACGGCCGCCGGATCTTCGATGCGCACCTGCGCGGCGGCTGTGCGAGTCAGCTCCAGCGTGCGGCCGTTTCGGGAGCGGAAGCCGAACTCCATCAGCGCCTCGAATGCGAGCCGCTGACCGATCAGCCGCCATGTCCTGAGGTCTCCGCCGCGGCCCTGGCCGGACAGGAGCCGGTCCACGCCCTTGAAGCCGTGCAGGTCCGGCGGCACCACTGCGGAGAGGGTGTCCTTGTCCGTCGTGGCGGTGACGACGTTGGCGATCAGATCGTTCAGTGCGGTCGGCTCGTCGTGCCGCAAGTGGTCGGTGAGGAGGGCGCGGAGCGAGAAGGTGTACGAGCGGTTGGCGACGAACCCGGCCCGGTGCGCGGCATCCTGCACCGAGTCGTTGAACATCAGCGTCTTGTCCTCGTGTAGCTCCTCGTCGAGTTCCCCGCCGGTGAACAGCTGCGTGATGGACGCCGCGGCCATCGCGGCGGCGCCCGTACCGAGGTAGCGGATCGCGTTGCGCTCACCGCACGCCGGGCACCAGTCCTCCTTGGCCGCGGTGTTCGCCGTCTCGCCGAAGTTCACTAGGACGAACGCCGAGTCGCGGGCTGTCAGCCGGGGCTCCTTGGTCTCGCGGTCGTAGTCGTTCAGCGGATCGGGCAGTCGCAGCCGCTTACGGGTGCCGTCCAACACCATCAGCACCCCGCCAGCGCCCTGCGACGCGGCCGAGCCGGCCTTGCCGCTGGCTGCCGTGAGCGGCGCGGCACCTGAACCCTCCCGGGCCTGTTGGTCCGTCGCGGTGATCAGGTTCCGTACCCGCGCCTTGTCCTGGCCCAGTGAGGCCCGCCGGATCTTGTACGTGTCGAACTGAACGTCGTGGTCGTCGCTCTCTGGGGAGAACACCGCCCAGCCCGACCGTCCGCAGTCACGGCAGTAGATCGCCGGCAGGAACAGGTTCGCGCTCTGCCCCGAGGTTGCGGTCGTCACCGGCGCCGTGCGCCCACCGTCGGCCGCGTTCGCGTCGGCCATGCCGGCCGTGTCCCAGCGGAACTCTGCCTTCGGCCACGGCAGCACCCCACGCAGCAGGCGCGAGACCGACCGCGCCCACTGGTGCACCTCGACATGCACGAAGGGCCTGGGCTCGGCAGGCGAGGATTGCGGATCCCGGGCGTACGACAGCAGCGCGACAAACCGTGCCAGCGCCTCGGCCGCCTTCTCGGGCTGCCGCGCCACCGCCTCGGACCAGCCGGCCGCACCCGCCCGCCACATCACGTCCAGCACCTCGGCGCTGGTCTTCACCCCGCCGCCGAGGGCCTGCATCACCGCACGGGTGAACAGGTGCCGCCTGAGATTCCCGCCGAGCACGAAGGGATCGAGGTCACGGACGTCCGTCACCTTCTCGATCAGGTCCAGCAGCGCTTCGTCGCCGGTCGCCGGATCGGGCAGTGCCAGCAGCTCGTCGGGGGTCGGCATCGGCTGCATGGTCACCTCCCCGAGCGGGATGAACTCCTCGACGGTGAGCCGGTTCTCGCCGACGATGGAGTCCTTGGTGAACTCCGTTCCGAAGACGTAGGAGGCCACCTCCAGCAGCTGCGCCGTGCCGTCCTCGTCCGTGCCGGAAGCGAGCGTTGCCGACGTCGCCACCGGGCAGATCTTCCCGAGTGGGCGGCCTTCCTCGGCCGCCCCCACGGCGGCGGCGAGCCGACGCAGCAGAATCCCGACGTCCGTACCCTGCGCGCCGTCGTACGTGTGGAACTCGTCGACAACGACGTAGCGGATGTCCGATTCCCGCCACAGGGCAGCGTCGTCGGCGCGTTGGAGGAGGAGGTCCAGCATCTTGTAGTTCGTGATCAGGATGTCCGGCGGGGACAGCTGCATGTCCGACCGCCGGGTCCGCACCTTCTCGTACTGCGTCGCGGCCTGCTCACCGATGTACAGGCCCGCCGAGAGCTTTCCCAACTCGGCGGTGTTCTGCGTGAGCAAGTCGTTGATGCGCTGGGCCTGGTCGGTGGCCAGGGCGTTCATCGGGTACAGGAAGACCGCCTTCACCCCGGCCTGGCCCGCTGCCCGCTCCCGACGACAGTGGTCCAGCACGGGGTACAGGAACGACTCCGTCTTACCGGACCCGGTACCGGTGGTGACCAGTGTTGGCTGCGGGGTGTGGCTGTGTGCGGAGGTCAACCGCGCGAACGCGAACGCCTGATGCGCGTACGGTCGGAAGCCCGGCCGCTGCCACTCCAGATGCTTGCGCCACTCGTCGTCGGCCACCGTGAACGGCGTCCGGATCCGCAGGTACGGGCCACGGAACATCCCGGACGTCTCGTCCCCGAGGAACCGGTGCAACGCCTCACGCGCGCCCTCATCGGTAAGCGCGTACGTCGTCGACAGATACTGCAGCAGGCTCTCCTTGAGCCCGCGCGCTTGAAGCGTCGGCCTCACGGCTTGGGCACCTCCTGCTTCACCGGATCCCACTCGCCCCGCGCGACGGCGGCGACCAGCCGCTCTTGGAAGTAAGCGTGCGCCCCGCGCATCTCCGCCTCGCGATCAGCCTTGTAGAACGGCGCGGTGTAGCCGTCTGGCACTGAAAATACTTCGGGGTCGGCAAGATGCGATTGAAGCTGTCCGTAACTTTCCTTCGACTGCCCGTAGCCAAATGCATACGGATCCAGAGCGACACGTCGGCCAGCTGCGTCGAACCACATCTCAGTTTCCCGATCGGCAAGAATAGAATAGCGTGATCGGTAAATGGAGATCAGCTGCTCGGCCGTAATGCCCAGCCATACAGCCACAAGTGCGTCCAGCTCAACGAGAGCGGATCGGCGTTCATATTCGCTACGCAGCGGCGTCCTTGGGCTCCATTCTCCAGAGAGGCCGCCTGCGAGCGCTCCCTGGATAAGTGGCCATACTATAGCCCACTTCTCTTGTTCAAGCCATTCACGCCTGAAGAGCTCACTCCAAATCGGCGCAAATTCGTCTGTGATGCAGTTCAGGCGGAGAGTCCGAAGCACTAGCGCTTGAGCGAGCGGGTGCGCGGCGATTGCTGCAGGCATCTTCTGCACCTCGGCGATTTGGAGGTGGGACCGCCCTGTGACACGGAGGAGGTAATCCAATGGCAGCGATGCCCAGAATCCCGCATTGAGCGCCAATGAGAGATTGCCTTGCAACCTCAGGGAATGAACAGCATGAACATGAGTGGGGCCCGGAGGGATGATGGCAGAGAAGAGACTACGTTCAGTATTCTTTGCATCAATCATGGCACGCCAGGCCAGACGGAAGAAACTAGATGAGGGCTTTCCATCCCACTGGTCCTGGCGCGCCAGATACTGCTGCCGACTGCAGGCGCGCGCATAGGTGGCCCGGGGGACGGCATCGACTGGAACACAGGGGATTTCCCAAGGCAACCAGTCCTTCACGTTTCGCATGGGCAGGTTTGGCTGTTTAAAGAAGATTGACGAGATCCCAATATGGGACCCTTGGAGAATCACCTCCCCCCAGTTCTCCGGACTGTTCACCTCATGGCGAATGGTGCCGTCAGACTTCCGCGATGCTTCATGATATCCGGAGCTAATGAGCGGCGCGGAATTTCCGAGTCTCATCTTATATTCACCCAGCGCCGAGATTGCCTCCTGCTCGACAGTGGTGACTGGGTAGAGGAGCTGCGTCTCCTCCAGCTCCTGCCCCGCTTCACCAGTCAGCTTGCTCCATTCGGAAAGGAGCGCACCAGTAACGTGCACGACCCGCGCGCGGTGAGGCCTCACGTCCCATGTTCCAGCATGCTTCTGGGCTGGCCTGTCACCAGCTCCGTCATGCGTTAGAGAATCTGGCAGTGTCCGTGCGGCACGCAGCTGGCTCAGATTCAAGAAGTCAATCTGCTTGCGTTCTGATCCATAGATATGCATGCCAAAGGAGACGGTTCGGTCAACGTCCTCGAAAGCCCAGTTTGCCGAGTTAACGAAGCTAGCATGCAAACGAAGATGGCGATAGGAAGCGGCACGAAGTCTACCTTCCTTTACGCCTTCCAGATGCGTGTCCGGGTGGAGCAACCCAGCCACCCCATCATGGCCTAGGTGCTCCCAAACCTGACACATGAAGGATCGGTAGAGATTGGCTTGAGTGCCAGCCATAAGTGGATAAACGTGAGGCGCGGTCAAGTAGTCAGCAAGGGTGACCGTCACTGTCAGCTCGCTGAGGACGTAATCACGTACGCTCTCTCTCGCGAACTCGCTGTTCCGGCGCCTATTGCGCTCGTCGTTTGGAGGTTTCTCAGCGAGCATGAACCACGGCTCATGCTCCGCCAGGACTGAATTCTCCTTCCATACCGGCCGCACCCAAGGCGGATTTCCAACTTGGAGATCGAAGCCTCCCTGTTTGGCGAAGACGAGGGCGAACTCGAGCTCCCAGTGCAGGAATCCCTGGCTCTCTGCGATGTCGTGCACCTCCCGGAGCCACGGAAAGCGGTCCTCCGGGTTGCCGGCGTCCATGCCCATGAAGCCGGGGAGTGTCTCCTCGAAGACCTTGAGCTCGTCGAGGTCGTTGAAGGTGTAAATGAGCGTGCCCTCGGGCACGTCATCCGTGCCGAGCATGGCCTCCAGGAACTCCAACCAGTCGTCGAGGTCCTTGAGCGGGACGATCGGTCGACGCTCCGGAGCCTTCGGCTTCGGAGCCGTCGCCTGCACTCTGCCTCGCGACGTGATCTCCTTGATCTCCACGACGGCGTCGTCCGCGCTCAGTTCGAGGTCCGCGAAGCTGGTCTGCTCCGGACCGAATGCGAACAGAGCCGGCGCCTCGACGAATCGCGGCATGGGCGTGGGCGTCGGGGCAGCCGGTGGTTCCGGTCCGGAGAGGGCGCCAGGCGCCTCCGTCAACATCGGCGCTCCGTCGAGCAGCTGGCTGAGGCCGTCCGCTCCCGTCACCTGATGACCAGCCAGGTACTCCCCGGCCGTCCCGTCGAGCAGCCCCGCCTTGTCAACGGGCCAGAACCACAGCGCACACCAGGCATCCATGATCTTCTTCAGGCGCCAGTACGGAGTATCCACAGCATTGAACAGGTCTTCGAGGACCTGCTCCTTGGTCACCGCCTGATCCGGGTGGCGCAGGAAGGCGTACTCGGGATCGGCCGGATCGGCGCCCCAGACGTCTATCCGCCGGGCGATCGCCCGTTCGGAGAGCTCCATACGCTTGACGACGAGCGACCAGAGGAACTCGGCCCGGCGGGCGGCGTCTCGGAGACGGGTGAACTGGGATCCCGGTTCCTTCCTCGCCTTGCCGACCTTGCCTCGCTTCGGACGCTGGAGGATCCCCTTCTTCCAAGCAGCGAGCTGTTCGACGCCTTCCTGCGCGAGTTCCTTGGCCTCCTTCGAGCCCGCAACGGCGGCCCATCCGGGGCTTGGCAGCAGGAACTGGTGGACTGCGTCTTGGGGCAGCGGCTGGGGCTCGCCGTCCTTGAGGAAGGGCAGCAGGGTGGGGGCCAGGGCGCCCTTGGCCTTGAGCCTTTCCTTGCCGGTGACGTCGTCGGCCGCGTAGACGGCGCGGCGGGCGCCGATGAGGCTGTTGCCTCGGCGCAGGTGGAGGCCGAACCAGGGGGCTCGCATGCCGGGGTGCATGGTGTTGAGCCAGAGGGAGACCTCGGCGAGTTCGACGCCGGTCGCATTGAGGTCGACACCGTAGGCGTTGTGCAGGGCGATGTACGCCTTGGCCTTCTGCTTCTCGGTGAGGGTGTCGGCGGTCGGGATGGTGACACCCAACTCGTCCTGCCTACGCCGCAGGTACTCCTCCGCGACCTGGTTGATGGCCTCGTTGAGGAAGGCCCCGGATCCCAGAGCGGGCTCGCAGATCTTGTACGTGAGCAGCTCGGACGCACGCGTCTTGACGACGTTGCCGTCGGCGTCGCGCGCCTGGTCGAGGCGGTGCTTGAGCGTGAGCTCGACCGTGACCTGGGTCAGCGACTCGGGGGTGTAGTACGAGGCAGAGGTCTCGCGGTCCCGGCCGGCGAGACGGTAGACGAAGGAACCCTCCTCGTACTTCTTGACGCCGCGCAGGCCCTTCCGGGCGTCATCCTCGTCGTAGTGGACCAGGGTGGCGTCGGGGTACTGGTCCTGCTTGTGCGAGGGGATCAGCCAGGAGCCCTTCTCCGGGTCGCCACCCTTGGCGACCTCGCAGAGCTCCTCCTCGGCGATGATGCCGGTGTACGACATCAAGCCCTCGTACACGGCGCCGAGTTGGTTGATACCGAGGTTGCGGTAGGAGACGAAGCCGCCCCGCTCCCCGCGCTTGCCCTTCTTCATGGTGAGCAAGCGCAGCACCTCATGCAGGGCGGCGTTGCGCAGGCGCAGGTCGAGCCACCTCGGCGCCTCGTCCTCGTCGCTGCGGGGGTCGAGGACGCCCCGGCCGATGAGGCGTACTGCGCCGGGTTCGAAGAGTTCGCTGCGCAGGGGTTCGAAGCGCAGGCCGCGGTCCTCGCTGCGGCGGGCGGCCTTGGCCTTCCGGGTCTCCTCGTCGTCGCCGGGCTGCTCGTCCGTGGCCTCGGTGCCGTAGGGGCGGTGGCCGAAGTTGACCTTGTTGAAGAGAACGTCCAGGGATTCGTGCAGGTGGAAGCCTTTGCGCGCCTCCTCCTCGACGAGTTCCTCGTCCCGTTCGACGAGCTCGCGCAGACGGGCCATGGAGTACCCGGCCTCGTAACTGCCGTCATCAGCGGGGAGGATGCCGAGTTCGGGGCGGGCCTCGGCGTAGAGGAGGAACAGGATGCGGTAGAGGTAGCGCAGGGATTCGCGGGTGAGTTCCCGGGCGAAGGGGATCTTGGGGCTCTCGATGTCGGACGGAGTGGCGCCGTTCCGCGGTTCGGCCATCCGCGCCAGGACCTCGTTGGCGATGATCTCCACCGAGCGCTGGAGGCCGTGGCGCAGTTCGCCGGAGACGCCTGCGGCGTTGGTGCCGGAGGACTTCAGCAGGGCGTCGATGGCCCGGCTCTGGTCGTTCTCGCCGGGCCTGAGCATGTCCAGGCTGAACAGGGCGGCGATGGTGGCGAGTTCGCCCTGCTGGGTACGGTCGTTGCGTTCCAGGGCCGCGTCGAGGTTCACGGCCAGGTAGCGGCCTTCGCTCCAGGCGCTGCGGTCCGCGAGGACGAGGACACCGCCGCAGAGCAGCAGGACGAACCGGGGGTGGGGACCGCCGGCCTCGCCGATCTCGCTCTGGAACAGCCAGGACGCGAGGGCCGGGCCGGTCTCGTAGATCTCGCTCGCGCTGACCCGCAACTGGTGCAGCAGCCGTCCGGGGCCGTCGGCGTCGAGGGCCGAATCGTTGTCGGCAGCCCAGCCGCAGTCCAGGGCGATGATCCCGTGGCCGTGGTAGGCCACGGTCAGGCTGTGGTCGCGTCCGGCCCGGTGGACGGTGATCTCGGCCTGGCCGGCCCCGAACCCGAGCGCGTCCAGGACCGTTCGGTGCCACTCGGAGAGGCGCTTTCGCCACTCGGGGTCGTTGTGGGTGCGCGGCCGGAACTCGTCCCCGGCGTCATGCTCGGCAGCCTGGGCGAAGTAGCCGCGCACGTCCTCGGAGAGGTAGGTGCCGCGCAGGGCGCGGAGCAGTTCCCGCGGGGTCTTCCGCGGGTCGTTGTCGTCGCCTTCGCGTAGGGTCCAGGTGGCGAACAGGTCCTTCTTCAGGTCGGTGCCGAGCTGTTCGGCGAAGTAGTGCGCGGCGAGGTACTCGCCGCGGTTACTGAAGGAGTCGAAGTCGGTGCTCATCGGTGGGTGCCTCCCTCAGCGGCGTTGAGCGGTTCCAGGACGGCGAGAAGGCGCAGCATCGGCTTGCCCGTGGTCTGCAGGGACTTGAGCAGGGTCAGCCGCGTGCTGGCGCTGCGGTTCACTCCCTGCTTGCCCGTCCCGTCAGAGGAGAACAGGGCTTCCTGCCGCCAGTGCACGACGCGCTTGCGGTACGGGGTCAGGAGCGCCTCGATCTCCTCGCCGTGCCGCTCCTTCAGGCCCAGGAGGTGCTGTTCCGCCCGGTCGACGGCGGCGGGCACGAGCGCGGCCAGTGCGTCGGGGTCGCGCGGTGCTGCGCGGCCGGGCATTGTCGGGCCCACGCCGTAGTCCTCCAGGACCTCCGGGGTCACCGGGGTCACCTGAAGGGCGTCCGGTTCGCCGTGGACGGCCATCCACTCGACGATGGTGGGCCGCCCCAGCGCGTTGGAGCAGATGCCCTGGACCAGGAAGGTCGGCGAGGTGACGGCGGCGGCGAGCACGGGGGCCTGGTGACGGCCGACCTCAACGAGCACCTTGTCGGTCAGCCAGTCCATGACCGGGTGGACGTCGGTGACGTAGGAGACGTTCGGCCACTGCGACTTGGAGGATTCCCGGGCCGCTTTGAGACGCCTGGCCGCGAGGTCCTTGGCGAAGGTGATCCGCATCCGGCCCGGCTCGCCCTTCCGGGGCATGATCCGCTGCTCGTCGAGATACGACTTCGGCAGTGCCTTCAGCCGGTACAGCAGGTCGCGCGGCGGTTCGAAGGCGATGGTGCCGTCGTCGTCGCGGCGCAGCGAGAGTTGGTCCTCCGGGTTGGGCCGGCAGATCTGGCGCAGCGCCTCGTCGAAGTAGTCGGCGGTGGAGGCGAAGAGCCGCGGCACGTACGCGCGCCGGACCTCGGGGTGCTCGGGGACTGCGCCCACCTGGCCGAGGAGTCCGGACAGGAAGGCGACCCCTCCCTGCTGGGACTGCTTGATGGACTCTTCGACCGTCCGGCCTGCGATGAGATCCTGGGTGAGGCGGTTCTCCTCCTCCTTCGCCCGGTACAGGCCGGTGACGGCCTCCACCGAGCCCTCGATCTTGTGCGCTTCCTCCTCGCGCTCCAGCAGCTTCTCACCCACGAGACGGTCGTCCAGCGTGCGCGGCTCCCCGCTCGCCTCGTCCGTCCGCCAGGGAACGTCGCTGGTGAGGATCAGGGCCCGGAACTCGGGCTGGTGCTTCTGGCCGTAGCGGTCGATGCGGCCGTTGCGCTGCTCGATGCGGATCAGGGACCACGGCAGGTCGAAGTGGATCAGCCGGTGGCACTGTTCGTGGAGGTTGACGCCCTCGGAGGCGACGTCGCCGGTGAACAGGATGCGGACGGGATCGTCGCGCAGCCCGAACTTCTCGACGAGTGCCTGCTGTTCCTCGTCGCTGGTGGCGTCCCCGTGCATGACCTGGACGGCTCCGCCGAAGGCCAGCCAGGGCTTGTTCTCGTCGGTGCTGGCCCCGCGCGGGAAGCCGAGCGCGGCCGGGACGGTCTGCGCGAGCCACTTCAGGGTGGGGATGCGCTCGGAGAACACCACGACGCGGGTCTCCGAGCCGGGGCCGACGCCCATGGCGCGCAGTTCCTCCAGGAGCGCCGCCAGCTTCGCCGAGTCCTCGTCGCGGATCCGCTCGGCCAGGTCCCGGAGGTCCAGGAGGGCCGCTCGCTCGGTCTGCCTGGCCGCCTCCCGAACCGCCGGGTCGACCGGGCGTGCCGTTGTCTGCCCGCGTCGTCCCGACTCGGCGGCTGGCTGCCTGTCCAGCGTTGTCAGTCGCGTCCTGACGGTCTCCAGTAGCGCCTTGTGCGAGGAGAGGAAGGACTTCAGCAGCTGGTACGGCACGAGCTGGTGCCGGCTGACGGACGGCTGGTCCGGATCGGCGGGGATCCAGCGCGTGGCCAGCTCCCGGAAGACCGCGAGCTCCTTCTCGCCCGCCGGGACGCGGATCGGCAGCGACGGTCCGCGGTCCGCCCAGGCGCCCTTCAGCGAGTCCCGGACCTCCGCCGTCGTCTTCGTGCGCCGGATATAGAGGTGTTCGAGGTCGGCCACCTCGTACTTCGACGGGTTGGCGATGGCCGCCTCGTCCAGCATCTTGATCAGCTCGGCGAACGACTCGGCGCGACCGTTGTGGGGTGTGGCTGAAGCCAGCACCAGCGCGTCGGTCTTCCTGGCCAGCAGACGGGCGAGCTCGTTGTTCTTGGTGCCCCGGTTGACCAGGTTGTGGGACTCGTCGATGACGACGGCGTCCCAGTTGGTGTGCTCCAGGTGGTGCGTGTAGACGTCGCTCTTGAGCGTGTCCACGGAGATGATCGCGCGCTTGAAGTACGCGAACGGGTTCCGCCCAGCGGGGATGTCCTGCTGGATGCGCTGGATGCCGGTGGAGTCCAGACGGACCAGTGGGATCGCGAATCGGGTCCACAGCTCCCGCTGGAACTGCTCAAGCACGTGCTGAGGGGTCACGACCAGGATCCGCTCGCCGCGCCCACGTCGGATCAGCTCGGCCAGCAGCACCCCGATCTCCAGGGTCTTGCCCAGGCCCACCACGTCGGCGATCAGGATCCGCGGCTGGGGGTTCTTCTCCAACGACAGCGCCAGTTCGGCGGGCCGCAGCTGGTGGACCTGCTGGTCCATGAGGAAGCCTTCGGCCAGCGCCAGCCCGTGCTCGGTCTGTGGCAGGAACGTCTTGCGCATCACCGCTTCGAGGAACAGGCGGCCCCGTCGGTGGTTGGGTGAGTCGTCCGGGACGAGCCGGGTCTCTCGCGGGTCCAGCATCTGGATGGCGTCGAGCCGGCTGTAGAAGACCGCATCCGTGCCGCGTACGAAGGACGAGATGCCGGTGACCTCCACCATCCACCCGTCCTTGCCGACGTCCTTGGAGTTCCGGACGAGCCACAGCTCGTCGCGGATCAGGACCTGGGACCCCGGGGCGTAGCCGGCGAACCCGGTGGTCGGCCGCACGGCCGGAGCGGCCTCCGGCTCCCAGGCGTCCCACACCGCATCGCCCTGGCCGCCCACGGCTCCCGCCTCGACGCTCAACATTCGCTCCGATCCCTCACCAGCGGCCTCCGGCGGCCGCTCGCACCTTGCGCGCCTTCCAACGACCGACTGCGTCGTCCGAGCGCGCCATTCCGACAAAGACTCTCACCTGGTGGTGTCGGCGAAGGAGTCACAGAACTGGATCGGCGGCATACAAATCACGCAGCTCGTCCGCGATCCTCTTCGACGCCGGGGGCCGCCCCCTCCCCGGACTGGTCTTCGACCGCTCGTTCCGCTGCCCGGAGCCCGCAGACGGCCCGGGCAGCGGAACCTGCGGCTCTGCCGGCTCCGCTTCGTCGCCCCGGGGCTGCGGTGCCCGCACGGGGTTATCGAGCGGGCTCGTCGGCCCGTTGTCCTCGACCAGGTTCGCCTGCTCCTGGAGGAGCTTCTCGAACGACAT
The DNA here is from genome assembly GCF_044747365.1 of Kitasatospora sp. NPDC090091. Taxonomy (NCBI): domain Bacteria; kingdom Bacillati; phylum Actinomycetota; class Actinomycetes; order Kitasatosporales; family Streptomycetaceae; genus Kitasatospora; species Kitasatospora sp. NPDC090091. Next base: position 65,821 of record NZ_JBIVDY010000027.1, on the reverse strand, counting down.
CGTCAACGGCTCGTCGGGGGCCGCTGGGGCCTGGCCCGCCCTGGTGTGGGCGATCAGCGCGAGCCGGGCGGCAGCCGGGGTCGCCCCGCCGTCGGTAAGGACCTGCGCGCACGCATCGGAGACCGCTTGCAGAGTCGGCCGCTCCTCCGGCGCGTGGGCGAGCATCGATTCCAACAGGGGAATCAGCGGCGTGGGCACCCCAGAGAGATCCGGAGCAATCTCGGGGTTGGTGACCTGCGCCGCGATCGCCTCCCAACGTGATCCGTCGTACGGATAGTGGCGAGCCGCCGCGTACAACAGAACCGTGCCCAGCGCATAGACATCCGCCGCGGGCGACACCTGCGGATGACCGCCGGCCTGTTCCGGCGGCATGCACCGCACGGTGCCGATGATCATGCCGCTGTGCGACAGCGTCTCCTGCGAGGCGTCCATGAACGCGCCCAGCCCGAAGTCGATGATCATCGGGCCGTCGTCGCCCATGACGACATTCTGCGGCTTGAGATCCCGATGGAGCAGCCCTGCGGTGTGCACCGCCGACAAGCCCTCCGCGAGCAATGCCCCGAGGCTGGCCGCCAGCGGCAGCGCAAGCACACCGTCGCTGTCCACGCAGGCCAGCAGCGTACGACCGGCCACATACTCCATGGCCAACCACGGCCGGTCCGCGTAGGGGTCGGCGTCCAGGAAGCGGGCCACGCGGTTCGTGCCGATCACGGTGCGGGCGATCAGCGCCTCCTTCTCGAAGCGCGCACGCGTCAGCGGATCAAGTTTGTCGCTGCGGATCACCTTCACAGCAACCGGATCACCCGCTGGCGTGTAGGCGAGATACACCTCACCCATCCCGCCCGAGCCGAGCTCACGCGCCACCGTGTACCGGCCGATCCGCGTGGGCACCCCGCTCATCCGTACCGACTCACCTTTCCGCCGCGCCTCACCCGAACAGCGCTCTTGACCTCGACCACTCTAATCGGCCGAGCTATCAGCCTGAGGGCTTTCACCCCGATCGAGACACTGAGCAGCTTTGTACTAGGGCCTCCTCGGGCCCAACCGGGGTCGGCTGGGCCCGGGGCGGCTCACGGGCTTCAGAGGCGGTTCAGGCGGCCTTCCCGGCGGGCAGGGCTGGGACGGCCGGCAGGAGGACTGCCTGGAGCCCGTTGTTCCACATCTGCGACTCGCTACCCTCCGGCCGAAAGTGGCGGGCGCGGTGCTGGGGGTGCCTCCACAGGTGGCGGAGCGCCCAGACGATCTCGTTGCGGCTGCGCCACCACCAGGCCTCCTGTGGCGAGGGGGCGAACTCCCGGTCCCTGGGGATCTCGGCCACGGAGGTCCCGTCCGGGCCGACGATGTGTTCGACGGCGATGTCCACAGTGCCGTTCTCGGAGTCGAGGCTGATGAGCAGGGCGCTGGCGGCGGAGTCGGGCGGCGAGCGCGCCGGCTACGTCTGGGGCGGGCAGGCGGAGTAGGTAGCGGTCCGGGGCACCGGTGCCCATCTGGACCACGGGGAGGCCGCTGACGTTCACGGCGTCGGACAGGAGGCCTTCCATGTCCTGGATCCGCAGGTGGTCGTAGAGCGATATGCGTTCGCCTTCCCGGCGCCGCCACAACTCTCGCCGGTACGGGGCGACCAGGACGGTGCGAACCTCGGGCCACAGGGCCTGGATGCGTGGGCCGCCGGCTTCGGTGGTGAATTCGAGGCTGGCCGTTCCCGGGCGGAACGCCCTGGCGGTGGCGGCGAAGAGTTCGAGCGCGGCGGTGGCCAGTGCCGCCTGCGCGTCCGCGACGACGGCGAGAGCGGTGTCGTACGGGCTCTGGAGGTCCACGCGCCGGAAGGGCGCAGGGATGGGCGGCGGGGCAATCACGATCTTCGGAGTTGGCATGAGGTGTCCTGGGTTGGGACCGGGCCGCGCGGCGGCGGCCCGGCTCGCGGGTCACTTGGCGGCAGCGAGCTGGCGGTGGGCCAGGTCAGCCAGGCGGTCGGTGAGGGCCTTCGCGGCGCGAAGGTCAGCGGAGGAATGGCCGGTCCCCGTGGCGCAGCTGTCGAGGAACTGCGTGGCGATGGTGGTCAGGCGCCACATCGCGAGGGTGTCGTAGGCGGGGATCGTGCGGGTCCAGCCGCCCTCAGGGCCGATGCGGTGGTCGAAGCCAGCGCGGTAGGCGAGCAGCAGTCGGTCGTCCGTCTCGTTGCCCGTGTAGGCGGCCGGGAGGCGCCCGTCGCGGGTCAGCCACTCGCAGAAGGGGCCGGGCAGGACGAGGGTCCATCGGCGGCTGGAGACGGCGTGGTGGCGGGCCTGCTCGGCGTAGGCGGCGGCGTAGCCCATGTGCCGGTGCACGGCGTCCGGGTCGGTGTCGATCGCCTGGAGGGCCCAGTCGTAGCCGCAGGCGGCGTGCTCGTGGTGGCGGCGGGCGGAGGGGCCGAGGGTCTCGTCGGCGGCGCTGCGGCGGTGCTTGTCGCGGGCGGTCCGCAGGTTCTCCGGGGTGGGCCGGTCGAGTGCCGGCGGGGCGGGGTTGGACATGGTGGCCTTCGGATCGGGGCTGGGAACGCCGTATGGCGTGCCCGGCCGTGGGCTGGGGCCGGGCAGTCCGGCCAACGCGCCCAGCCTCTCCAGCCGATCAGGCCGCTGGAAACATCAACTCCTCTACGTATCCTTTGACTTGACCGTCGAGGTCAGCGGCGTGCTCGCCGATGGCGCTCTCAAGCCCGATCGGAGGGCCGGCTAGGCGGCGGCGAGTTTGGCCGCGCGCTTGGCCAGAGCGGCGGCGCCAGGGATTCCACGCCCGGTGTAGACGGTCATGGCTGAGCGGACCGTCTTCAGCTCCTTCCGGTTCCGGTTGGACGCCACGCCGTCCATCAGGTCGAGGCACTGGCCCCACAGGATCACGGCTTCCTCGTGGCGGGACTGCGCCGCGACGGACGTGGCGATGTTGGCGAGGGTCAAGCCACGAACCCGCTGGTAGGCGCCGGACTCGCGCCCTTCCAGCGCGGCGCGGTAGTGCCGTTCGGCCGCCGCGTAGTCCTTCACCGCGGTCAGGGTCCTGCCCATGTGCGACGCCACGGTGGCTTCGACCGGACCGGATGCGGCGGCGTAGGTGGGGACGACATCTCTGGAGGCAAGCACTGCGCCCTCGGCCGCGAGGAGTGCCCGAGCGGCTTTCTGGCCCTCGCCGCTCGCACCGTAGGCGCGTGCCGCTGTCACGAGGAGCAGCGCCTGCGTGCCGTGGTCCACGTTGCCGTGGGATCGCGCAAGCGCCGCCTCCGCCAGCTGCACGGTGTTCATGGGCTGGTTGAGGTCGAGGGCCTGGTGGACGAGCGCGCGCATCAGCCAGGCGGCGTGGCCGGCGTCCTCGGAGGAGGAGGCGAGCTGGAAGGCGAGCAGGTAGTACCGCTGGGCGGCGCCCTCGCGGCCGAGGTCGTGGAGCTTCCAGCCGATGAGGGTGGCAAGTTCGGCGGCCGCCCCGTAGGCCGCCCGCTGTACGGCCTCGGTGGGGTAGTTGGCCTGGAGCATCGGCAGGACGGTGTCGGTCAGGTAGGAGACGACCGTGGTGAGGCCGTGACCGCCGCCGAGCCGGTCGTCGGCGCTGCGGAAGGCGGCGGTGAGCTGCCGCACCGCGGCTACTTCTCTGGCGCCGGCGCGGCCGCCGTTCCTGGCGGCGCTGAGCGTTGCGGCGGCGGCTTGGTGGTCGTAGACGAGTGGCAGCCCAACGGCTGCGGTGGAGAACGTGAGGGCGAGGAAGTCGCGGCGACGGTGCACGAGGTGCCTCCCGAGGTCGGCAACAGTGGCGAGGGGATCGGCGGTCATGGCCTCCCCGATGCCGTCGCAGCCTAGACCGATTTCGGAGGGCGTCACCTTCCGCTTCACCATCCGGGTGAGCGCTTCCGCAAGGTAGGCCGCTGTCTGGCCTGTTGGGGTGCCGCCGGCGATCCAGGAGTGGACGGCCGATGGCGAGGTGCGCAGGATCACTTCGGCCTCGGCGGCGACGGCCCGGACCGCCTTCGCCAGGGCTTGGTACGTACACCCGGCTTCCTCAACGACGGCTAACAGCCGCCGGTTCGGCTTCTTATGCTCAGTCAACTATTGCCCCCTGTAGGGATCTTGAACGGATTGAACGAGTCGGGAGGCCCATCACCGTACCGCCGGTGCGCGGCCTGAGGCTTCACTGAGATCACAACCCCGCACTTCAGAGGAGGCAGCCCTCATGGCTGAGGCGTACCCCGACCCGCGGTTGCGTGAGCTCGCCGGTTCCAGCGTGTTGGTCACCGGAGGCGGCGGACTGGTCGGCAGCCGCATCGTCGCCCAACTCGCCGCACATGGTGCCCATCCGGTCGTCCTGGACCGGTTCGACGCCTACCCGCACTCGGTGCGGGACCGGTTCGACGTGGACCGGCACGCGGCCGATGTGGTGCTCGGCGACGTCCGCGAGCGGGCGACTGTGAAGTGGCTGGCCGGCCGCGCGGACTTCGTGATCCACGCCGCCGCGTACGCCGACGTCGCCGCCTGCACCCGCCGGCCCGACACCGCGTTCGCCGCCAACGTGCACGGCACCCAGACCGTCCTGGACGCGATCGCCGAGTCGTCGGTGAAGCGCCTGGTGTTCGTGTCCTCCGCCTCGGTCTACGGCGACGGGGACCCGGCCGCGAGCGGCGCGGCCCGGTTCAGCGAGGAGCAGCCGCTCACCCCGATCTCGGTCTACGCCAACACCAAGCTGTGGGGCGAGAACCAGGTGCGGCTGATGCTCGGCGGCTACGGCACCGAGTTCTCGATCGTGCGGTACTTCTCCGTCTACGGGGACCCGCAGGTACCCAAGCCCGGCTCGCACTCGTGGATGGTGCCGTGGCTGGCGATGTCCGCCGAGACGGGCCGGCCACTGCGGCTGAACGGCGGCGGCCGGCAGGTGCGCGACATGGTGCACGTGGACGACATCGCCAACGCCACCATCCTGGCGCTGGTCGCCGACCAGGTTGCCGGGCAGACGGTCAACATCGGTACCGGGGTGGCGACGTCGGTCCGGGAGATCGCCGAGCTGATCGTGGCGCACTACCCCGAGGCGGTGCTCAAGGAGACGCCGATGCCCGAGGGTGACCCGCGCGGCGGCTACGCCGACACCCGCCGGGCCTTCGACTTGCTGGGCTGGCGGCCCACGGTCGCCCTCTCCGACGGCATCGACCGGTACGTGAGCTGGCTCAAGTCCACCCCCGGAGCGATCCCGGACTGGTTCACCGCGCCCACCGCGGCCGTCCTGGCCGCCTGACCGAAGACCGTGGGCGGTGTCCGTCCCGGGCCGGCCGTCAGAACACCGGCGGCCGGCCCAGCTTCGCCATCCGCTGCACGGTGCTCCACCGCATCGGGCGGCGCGGCGGGCAGGACACCCGGATGCCCTCGAAGAACCCGCCCCACCAGGCCTTCAGCCCGGACATCGGCGGGCGGCGCAGCATCGTGTAGGCGGCCCAGGAGGTGAGGTAGATCGGCACCAGGGGTGCGGGGAGGTGGCGTTTGGCCAGCCAGACGCGGTTGCGGGCGGTCATGCGGTAGTAGGTGGCGTGCCGGGCTGGGTCGGTGCGGGGGTGCTGGAGGACCATGTCGGCGCGGTAGTCGATGCGCCAGCCGGCGTCCAGGGCGCGCCAGGCGAAGTCGGTCTCCTCGTGGGCGTAGAAGAACGGGGCGGGGAACAGCCCGACCTGGTCGATCACGGACATGCGGATCGCGTGGCCGCCGCCGAGGAAGGTGGTGACCTCGCCGGAGAGCATCGGGTCTGACGCGCCGAGGCGAGGGACGTGCCGGCGCTGGGTGAACCCGGTCTCGTCCGCGATCCGGAAGCTCACGATGCCCAGGCGCGGGTTCTCCTCGAAGGCCTCCCGGATCAGCCGGAAGGTGTCCGTGCGGGGCAGTAGACCGTCGTCGTCCAGGACCACCAGGACGTCGACGCCGCCCAGCTCGCGCAGCCGCTCCACGCCGGCGTTACGGCCGCCGGGGATGCCCAGGTTCTCCGGCAGCTCCACCGCGTCCACCCACCCGGGCAGCTCGGGCAGCTTGATGCCCTGCCCGAGCACCACGGTCCGAACGGCGCCGTCGCCCTCCTGGGCCTCCACCGAGTCCAGCAGCGCCCGCAGCTCCGCAGGCCGGTTCCCCATGGTCAGCACCACTACGCCCAGCGTGACGCCCATCGCACCCGATCCCAACTCGAGGAACTTCATGATCACATCGACACCGCATCCCGGCGGGCCGTCGCTGCGCGAGCTCGCCGAGGCGAACCGGCTGCCGGACCACCAGGTGATGGACGCGGCCACCCTGTCCTGGATCGCCTGCAGCCGCCCGTCAGGGCCGGGTGTCCGGGCCACCATGCCACACCGGCCGCTCCTGCTGGTACCCGATGAGTCCTGGTTCGCCCGCACGGAGACGGCTGGCTCGATCCACGGCGTCCGGCACGGCGCCCGCGTCGCCGTCCTGGTCCAGCTCCTGGCCCACACCCGCGGTCTCGACCCCGCCCGGACGCGGGCCCTGGCCGTCGCGGCGGCCTGCCACGACTGCCGGCGCCACACCGACCGGGACGACCCCGGCCACGGCCAGCGCGCGGCCGGCTGGCTGGCCGGCAACGCCGAGACGGTGGCCGCCGTCCTCGGCGCCGAGCCGACGGCCGAGGCGATCATCGCCGTCGCCCTCCACGACACCGCCCATGAGGCGTTCACGGACGACCATGCCGACGCCTACCGCCGGCACCGGGAAGCGGTGGACCTGCTGAAGGCCGCCGACGCCCTCGACCGGTACCGGCTGCCCCTGGCCCGCTGGTGGCCCGATCTCGGCCGCCTGCGCCTTCCCGTCCCGGCCTGGCTGCCCGCCGCCGCCCATGACCTGGTGGTCCACAGCGAACAGGCGCACCTCGCCGGCGCCACCCACACCCAAGCCCTGGAGCACGCGCTCCACGCCACCCTCGCCGAGTAGGAGACCCCCTTCCGTGCACGCCGACTGGGACCACGCCCACATCGACTTCCACGCCCCCCGCAACCGCCCCTGCCCCACCGGACTCGCCGAGAGCGAGAGCGACTGGCGCCGGCACCTCGCACAGGCCCCCAATGGGCACCTCGTGCAGGACAACGCCATGCTCCGCGCGCTGGCCTCCGGCGCCCCCATCCACCTCCTGCACCTGACCCGCTCCCTGGACGCTGTCCGCACCAGCGAACAGCTCCTGGCCTCCACCGGGTGCCTGGTCGGCGCCATCTACGGCTCCCCGCTCACTCCGACCGCCGGCGGCGCGCTGCGGCCCCACAACCTCGGCGCGCACATGCTGGAGAGCCGAACCACCCTGGAGAGCCGCAGCAACAGCACGCCCCTGATCATCGAGGTCACCCCCAGCGGCCCGGCGCCAGCCAAGGGCCTGGACTACCTCCGCCTGGGCGGCATCCACCTGCGCACCCACCAGGCGTTCCGCCATGTGCTCACCAGCGAGGAAGACGACCAAGTCACGCGCTCCGTCGTGGACCGGGTCCGGGCCGCTGCGCCCTTCCTCGACACGCTCCTGCGCACTGCCAGCGGCGCAGCAACAGCGGACGAGGCGTTCCTCAACGACCTCGCCGCGACGGTCCCGGTGCTCCCCTACCTGGGTTACGTGTACTTCGAGACCGTGGCCGAGTACCTGATGCTCCACTCCACCAGCCCGGCGACCCGGGAGTACGCGGACCGCGGGGAGATGAACAACCGTCTGTACAAGGACCTCGCGTTCGCCGCTGTGGAAGGCATGGGCACGCTGTTCGACCTCGGCCGGTTCCACCCGGACCACGCCCGCCTCCTCAGCCTCGTCGGCCGTATCGAGGCCGGCCTGACGCCCGGGGTCGCCGGCTACGTCCGCCGACGCATGTCCCACCTCTTCGCCGCCACCGCGCTGGCCCCGGACCAGGACGCCACGGCGATCACCTTCCACGGCGCGGACCTCGACATGCTGACGCGCGCCACCCCGGGCCTGCTCGGCCAGCTCCTCTTCCGCGACGTCCGCCTCCTCGACCGGTACCCGCAGCTCTACCACTGCTTCGAGCAGGCCAAGGCTCTGGAGGCCTGGGCCTACTGGAACACCGAGGGCATCGCTACCCCGTTCAACGGCACATGCCCCAAGGGGGAGATCGGTATCAACCCCGCCTTCCCGAACGCACGGTTCACGGTGTGGACCGCCGAGATGTGCGGACAGGGGCTCCTGCACCCGGTCGAGCAGGTCGGCGCCGTGCCAGCTCCGCGACTCGCGCCCTGGCTGTTCGCGCCGCTGCGGGACAGGACCGAGGAGAACCGCTGGATGAACCGGCACCTTCTGCCGGCCTAAGCGGAGAACGACGACCAGTCGTGCACGCTGGCCGTGATGCTCTCGCGTCTCGGCCAGCGTGGAGGCCTCGGCCTACCTCTCGGAGGTCAGTCGCTCGTCTTCGCCGGCGGCGGGACCTCCACGATGCGGCCGAAGGCGGCACCGATGCGCAGCGCGAAGATCGCGTTGCCGTGGGCGTTGGCGAAGCCTCGGCAGATCGCGCCCTTCGTGCCGGGCGGGGCGAGGGCGGGCAGGGTGGAGTGGCAGACGATGTGCCCGTTGTGGGCCAGTGCCTCGTGGGCGAGCTGCCGCACGCGGCCAGGCGCGAGGTTCATCAGGTTCCCCGGCCGGTAGATGCAGGTGCCGCACAGGTCGGCGAGGACCCGGATTTCCCTCGTGGCGGGGTCGGCGACGGCCGGCGCCGGGTCGTCGTCTGGCTCGGGTTGCTGTTCGCCGTACTCCACGGTGTCCCCCTGGTTGTGGTCGAAAGGGTTGGGCGGGCCACGGCCGGGGCGGGCGCCAAGCGCCCCCCCCCCGGCCGGACGGTCAGCTGTCGCGGCGGCGAAGGCGGTCTTCGCGCTCCTGCCGGATCCTGTCGGTGATCCCGTCTACGGAGCCCGTCATCACGAGCTGCTCCATGAGGAGTTTGGCCAGAAGGTAGCGCGGGTCGACCGTCCTTGCCCGGTCGAGGGCGATGAGTGCGGCCGGGATCTCCTCGTCGACGGCGGCGGCGAACCCGGCGAGGGTCAAGGGTGCGGTGGCGAAGGTCGTGCTGTCGCTTGCGCAGCGGCGGGTGAGCAGCGCCCACAGCTCGCGGGCACGCGGGAGTTTGCTCGGTTCGCTGTAGCCGAGCGCGATGTCCCGCAGGGGCCGGTGCCGCAGGCCGACGATGAGCTCTGCCGTCTGCTCGGGGGTGAGGTCCGTCAGCGGGGTGCCGTCGCCGCCGCCCAGCAGTAGCCGGTCGAAGATCGCCGCGAGTCGTTCGGTCTCGGCGTCGAAGCCGCTGGACCGCACGCGCTCGGCCCGCAGGCCGATCGCCTCCGCGATCGCAGACCGCTGGGCTTCGGCATCCCTCCCGGTGACGGGCTCGAGGGCGGCGAGGATCCCAGCTTCGCTGGGCGGCGTCGGGATGCCGAGGGCGCGGGCGTTCATGGTGACGACGCCAGGGTTGTCTGGCCCATCCACCGGCATTCCCTCGACCCGGTAGTGGGGGTTGTCGTGGTGGTAGACCCACCAGTGAGTCGGGGTCACGAATATGGCGCCGAGGGTGTCCACGCCGTGGGCCTCTGCCGAGAGCAGCAGCGTGTCCGCGAGCACCCGGTGTCGGCACATCGCGTTGTAGCCGTCGTCTGCATCCTCCTGGCTCGCGCACAGGTACAGCAGGATGTCGACCGGTCCGGCGTCGAACTCCTCCAGGCGGTGCAGGATGTTGTGCATGATCTGGTGGCCGGCCAGGTATCCGTCACTTGCGGCTGGTCCAGTGAGCCAAGACGGCCACACCCTTCTGAACTGTTGAATCGTGGACCGAATACTCGGGTCAAACACCTAGCAATGTAGAGGGGTACTGATTCGGCGGAGCTGACCGGAGGAGCCTGTGTGGCTCAGGCCGAACAGGGACAAGTCCTCAATCGACATCCGGCCGACTCTCAATTAGCCGAATTCTCGGCAAGGTCAGGGGCCCGCTCAAGTCCATGGTGATCCTCGTCCAGCACCTCGAGAATCGGGGTTCCCCAGGTAGCCCATCGCTCCAATCGGTCTCCCCAGAGCAGGTGAATCCCGTGCCTGTCTGCGAGTTCGCGCGCTGGCTGGGTGAACGTACCGTTTGTTAGAACCACCGCGATGTCGGCTCCGTGTTCAGGTCGGGCCGTGCCGTTGACCGTCTGAATTACTTCCGAGCCGCAGGGCCGCTTCTGACTCCTGCGATGCTTGCACTGAATGACGATCCTGCGTCCGTCACTGGCTAATGCGATCACATCGGCGCCAAGGTCCCCACGCCCGCCACGACCTCGTACCACCTCCAGGCCGTCACGCCGCGCAAGGGCGGCGGCGGCTTGTTCGAATTCGCTGTACGTCATGGCATTGAGGGAGGAGAGCTGAACGCTTCCGGGAGTGCGGATGAACGCCAGGTAGTCAGCCTCGCGCAGTGCAATCTGGTGCATTGTCTCGGCGTGCTCGCGCAAGACGGCCGCGAGCCGTCGTCGAGCTACCTGCAGGTCGCACTCCAGCCGGCCGGCCTTCTCCAGTGAGACGGGAGTCGGGGCGTCCCTGCGGTAGCGTCCCGAGAGATCAGTTGCCCCTGCCTCGGAGTAGTGCTTCTCAAGGGTGGCGATCGCCTCCTTCTCGCGCTTGATGGCGTGATCAAGCTCCGCTTCAAGCTGGTCTTGAAGCCTTTCGCACGCATGCAGGTAGTCCGCGCGAACGGGCAACGGCTGCTCGGCTGGTCTGAGACGCTTCGCCCTGTCGACCTCCGACTCCACCTGGCGCAGGAATTCGTATGCGCTCTCGTAGACTTCTCCGATGACCTCACCCTCGGTGTGGTAGAGGAAAGCGGCCAGCAGGTCGTCGTCCGTGGCGTCGCGGACCAGTTCCCTGAGTGCGTCCCGGTAGGAGACCTCCTCCAGTGACGGCATCTTGACTTTGGTCTTCCAGTTGATGTGCGTCATGCCCCCACCTCTGCCCAACTGTCGTCGTAGCTGATGTCCAGGGGGAAGCGCCACACGGCCCACCGCATGAGGGTGTCTCGGTCCACTAACGTGACGGCGTGGGTCTGTGCGTAGCGTCGCCCGGGCCGAGTGGGCACGCCATTCCGCACCATGACGACGGCGTCGGCTTCAAGATGAGCGGTCATCTGTCGCGCCCTTTGGATCGCGGCGACGTTGAAGCCGCGCTCCTTCTCGGGCCACATCGAACCCTGTACACACACTGCGGCCGTATGGCCAGCCTCTGACTGCGCAACGATGATGCCGGCTCGCGAAGGGTGCTCGCTGAGCTCAGTCCAGCCGTCCTCCTTCAGAAGGTCCCGGACGAGCCGCGTCAGACCCTCGAGCTTCAGAACATCAATGCCGCCGAGGGTCAGCGCACCGCTCCTCGTCTTACGGCGCCGGTAGTACTCCTCCCGAAGGGCAAGCAGGTGCAGTCGCTCACGGTCCCTGGACAGCAGAAGATCCAGGCGCTCAACGGCCTCACTGAGCTGGTGGTCGAGTGGGGCGAGATCGTCGAGGGCGGTACTGGTGAGCCACTGAGCCTGCCGACACTCCTCCAGTGCCTCACAAGCCTCGTCCAACTCGGCGCGTACCTGCTCGCAAACGTCGCTCGCCGCCCCGCGACATTCCGACCGCTGAAAGTCCTTCACCTCGTTGAACTCGTAACGGTGGGACTCCCTGCGCCTCGCCTCACTCAGCTCGCGCTCGAGCCGGGCGATGTGGCCTTCCCAACCGTCCTCGACACCTCGGGCGATCCGGCACTGCCCAACCCAGAGGAACGCTCGAAGCTGGTCGTCTCGGTCAGACTTGCCGATCAGCCTTCCCATGGCACGCGAGATCGCTCTGTGGCTGGAGCGAGGAGGTACAACACGGGCGTCGCGGTCGATAATCACGACGCGACCCTAGCCGACGACACTGACAACCCTCGTTTCCTATAGATGACTTGGCGCAAATGAAGCGGCGGCGGGAAGGGACTCCTCCTCCACCCGCGACTACTGTTGACCCACAGACCGTTCAGCCTCGCGCCGTCGGTGCAAGGACTGTCCACTCCCTGAGTGAGCCGCCACCGATGTCTGGCCGCCATGGAACAGATGTGCTCCCTAGGATGTACTCCCCCAGGGGCGTGAGGAGTCTGGAGTGGCCTCAATACCGGCCTACGACGCGCAGCGACGAGCTGATGCTGTCGGTGGGCGGCTAACTGCACTGTTCGACCGCTCGTGTAAGGGACGCGGGCAGGTATGTCCGTGGGAGCTGGTCGTCTTCGACGACCTGAGCGCGGAGGCACGGGCGGCGGCGGCGTGGATCGTGGCCGATTCGGTCATGAGGGATCGCACAGGCAATCAGCCGGCGGCCTACAGCCTGTGGCGGCATGCCGTGCTCTCGGAAACGAAGCTGACTGGCGACGACCGCGCGGAGGTGCTCGCCTTCGCCATACCGGTGTTCAAGGCGGCGGGAGAGGAGGCGACCAACGCTCTCATCGGATACGTCGGCGAGTGGCTGTGGTACCTGACGACGCGCGAGCTCCCGCCGGGGGCCGACCGTACAATCGAGATCATCAACTCGCCGAGCGGCACGGTGACGGACAGTGGTGGTGACGGTATCGTCGTTCACCGTTTGACAGGTGCGGAGGGTGGATTCTCCTTCAGATTATGGGAGATGAAGAAGTTCACGGCAGACCCCGCAAAGTCAAGCGATGTGGGAACGACGATCCGGAACGCGTGGCGTCAGCTCGGCACGAGCGGGGCCGAATACCTGGCAATGATGTCGTTCGCCGACAAACACCTTTCCAAGGACTCACACGCGTTTGTCAGCACCCTCGTGCGGCAGTGGGTGCAGGCAGCCCCTTCCAGCAACGCGGGGGTGAGCGTGGCACTCGACGAGACCGCGGTCCCGCAGCAGGCATTCCACCTGTCTCACACGCACTTCACCTCACACAAGCACGACGGCGCGATGGCAGGGCTGATTATCGGCATCGACGAACTCGGCGAGTTCGCCAAGGATGTGAGGAGCTATGTGTGGAACGCACTCTAGACCTTCAGGTCTTGACCCTTGCCCTTGGTGATCACAGCGGTGCGATCCTCCCAGCCCCTGCGGGGCTTCTTGCCTTGCTGACGGAGCTGGAGATCAACGCCGTGCGGGCCGACGCTGGTGTTCCGGAGGATGTCCTGAACACGGCGTGGCTTCTCCATGGCCTTGCCGCAGTCAGCCCCGGCGCCGCGGACTATGACCCCGCCCAGGTCCGTCACGCGTTCGCGGTCAGTGCGCACGTCCTCGACCTCGCCCTCGCCGGTGAGCACGACGATACCGAGCGTCTGAAGATCGCATTCGCCGCCCAGGCCGGCTACCGGCGATGCGAGCAGGACCCCAACGCCGCCGCGGTCTACCGCGCAGTCGAACGGCTCGTAAGAATCGACGCAGAACTCCCCGACCACATCGAAACCCTCGCTCTCGAAGCGGGCGTGGCCTTCCTCGGCATGGACCGCCCCAAACTCACCACGGCGCTTCGGGCTTGGCGCCGCCAGCTCGCCCAACTCCGCGCACTTCTCGGCCGCCGCTTCGATCGGCCGGACACTCTAGCCGGCACCATGTATGGTCCGGCCGAGGCCGTCGTCAACGCAGTTCACCACCTCCACCAGCACCTCGCATTCGGCGACCACAACGACCTCGACACCGCGGTGCAACTACTCGGGGACGTCGTGGCGCAGCAAACCGGTACCAGTGACCTGCTGGCACGCTGGGTGGCCTCGCACCTACTCGAGCTCAGCGACGACCTCTCTGACAGCAGCCTCTACCAGCTACTGCCACCAGGCACGCCGCCGGCTGTCGCCCGAACCTTCGCACTCTCCAACCCCCCGGTGCTCACGCTGTGGCCCCCGCAGCGCAAACTGCTCGAACTCGACCGAGGGAACCCTGTCGACCCCGCGACGACGCGCAGCCTCATCAGCGTACCCACAAGCGCAGGCAAGACGCTCATGGCACAGCTGGTGATCTGCACGCATCTGGCGCAAGCCCACGGCCGGGTGCTGTACGTGTCGCCGATGCGCAGCCTCGGCCGCGAGATGCGGCAAGCCCTGCGTGGTCGGCTGCGGCTGCTGGGACGGCGGCTGGCCTCCGATCTGCCGGACTTCCCCATCGGTGACAGGACGTTGGGGAATCTCAACGACGACGTGGAGATCCTCACCCCCGAACGGCTGATGCACATGCTGCGCCACGATCCCGTGGAAGCCCTCGACGGCGTTGGGCTGATCGTGGTGGACGAGGCCCATCACATGGCGCAAGCCCAACGAGGCTTTGTGCTGGAGGGACTGCTGGCGTTCTGCCAGGTTCACCCGGGTGCGCCGCGGCTAGTGCTGCTGTCCGCAGCCGTGGGGAACCGGGCGGCGCTGGCGTCTTGGTTGGACCCGACCCGCCCGCCGGAGGAGGTGTTCTTCAGCGACACCTGGCGTGGACCGCGGCGCCTGCACGGGTTGCTGTCCCCGCACTACATGCGAGATCGCGTGGAGCGGACTGAGCGCAAGCCCACCAAGAGAGCCCGCGGGCGCATCAAAGCTGTAGTGCCCATGGCCCTGCGGATGGCCCTACGCCCCACCACGGCGTCGAAACCGACGGTGCTGCTCACCCGGGAGCTCGGGCGGCGATCATTCGCCGAGACATACGAAGGGGACTGGGGCAAGAACACGTTGCTCGCAGGCGGCACCGCGAACTACCAGCTGTTCGCGGCAGGCGCCGCCTACCTGGCGACCAAGGGCAGCGTGCTAATGGTCGTCTCAACAAGAAAGGACGCCCGCAACACCGCACGCGCAATAGCCGATCACCTGGAAGCGCGGGCCGAGGCCGAACCCTTGGCCGTCTACCTATCCGAAACCCTAGGGGAGGAACACCCCCTGGTGTCGTGCGCACGCAAGGGCGTCGCCTACCACCACGGCGCGCTGCCCGACGATGTCCTAGAGGCGATCGAGGACGCGTTGCGCACCGGGCAGCTCCTGGCGATCGCCAGCACCAGCACCTTGACCGACGGCGTCAACCTGCCTGTACGCACAGTCATCGTCCATCATTCGATCGACGGAGACTTCCGTACCTACGAACGGCAACGGCAGATGACCGACGCGGAGCTGCTGAACGCGGTCGGCCGGGCTGGGCGCGCCGGGCGCGAGAGCGAGGGATGGATACTTCTCACTCGGCAGGTCACACCCACTACTGCCGACTTCGACCGACTCACCCCGAGCGACGACCAGCTACACGTCACCTCGGCCCTGTTGGACGCCGAGATCCTGGAGCAGCTCGCCGAGGCCGAGAACAGGGTCCGAGACGACGCCGACGAGGTGCTTAACCTCGCGGGCACGCTGGTCGCGGACTTCGCCGCCTACGTATGGTTCACGGTGGATGCCCTCAGCTCGATGCCTGCCTTGGACAGCACCCCCCTCAAGGCCGTCGAGAACCTCCCCGCGCTACAGCTCGTAGAGGACCCCCAGGCGCGCTCGAGGTGGCTGTCGCTGGCCGAGAAGGTCGCCGCCGTTCACGCAGCGACCAGCCCCGTGGCCCGCAGGCGCTGGGCCACCACCGGAACCAGCCTATTCACCGCCCGCAACCTCGACGAGCTCGCCCGCTGGCTCACCATTGAGATCCTCGCCCTGACAGCACACCGTGACGAGCCACAGTGGGAAGACGACTTCGAAGGATGGCCGCTGGCCCCGGACGAGTGGCCGCTTCGCCGCACGCTCGACTTCCTAGCCGAGCACAGCGTCCTCGACACGCTGCTCGGTCTGCCCGAGGTCGCGGGAAACTGGAGGTTCACCGACCGGGAGCACCGAGGCAGCCCCCTGGAAGTGCCGGTGAGCCAAGCGATCACCGACTGGATCTCCGGCCTGCCCATCCCCCGCCTCGCACAGCGCTGGCTGCCGACTGTGGAGCGGGTGTGGGCACTGGAACAGACTGTCGACAACATCAGTCGCACCTTCGAGCACGCTTTGTCCTGGACCCTCGGTGCGCTGATCCACCTGGTCAACACGCAGCTCGGCGACCTCGGTTCCCGCACCCGTCTCCACCTTGAGACCGGCTGGTACCTGCGGCACGGCGTTGACACAGCCCAGGCTCTGAAGCTGCTTACCTCTGGGATAACCTCGCGCCGTCTCGCCCATGCCATGGGATCCGTGGCAGCCAACCAGCGGATCCCGTCCGCGGACATGAAGGAGTGGGTGTCGGCCTGGCAGATTGACGGCTGGATCTCCCTGTTTCAACCGACGCCGCGGGAGATCGATGAACTTCTGGAATACGTACGTCAGCCACGGGATCTGATTGGCGAACTGATAGGCGGCCGAACCGTCAGCGTCGAGGTTGTCCTCGACCCATGGAGGGAACCGGCCGTAGGTGAAGCCACCCTGGAGCGGCCGACCCCCGACTCCCCGACACTCAGCGTCTTCGTCGGACCGATCCGCGCCGGATACATCCAGGTCCAGCACCAGGTCGACGTTCTCGCCGTACTCGACAGCGGGCTGTCGCTCGATCTCTTCCTGGTGAACGGACAGCTGACTATCGCGAGATCTCCATGGTCAGGCTGAGCGGGCCGTCACGGCTTATGCCACTGGAGGGTGTAGCGCTGGCCGACTTGTGACGCTGACAACTCCAGGTACACCAATCAAAGTTGCCCACCGTAGCCTGGCGACGGTGGGCGGGCTTCGCACGCGGTTCTGCTGACAGCAGGTGGTTGCGGCACCGTGAAGTCGAACGTCGCCGCCCTCGCTACGGTCCCGATCTGTGGGTCCGTAGCGAGGGGCAGCTCCCCGACCAGCAGCGCTTCGAGCTCTGCCATCGCATATCCAGATCCGACAAGAGAGACCAAACCGGCATCAGCGAGGAACGCAGGTCGGTCTCCCTGATCGGCGCTGCTCCATCCCTGCAGCGGGGCGCTGCGCTTGCCGCACGCTCATCGACGGCCGCAACCTCAAGGCTCTGCTCGTCGAGCACCTGTGCATCCGACGCCGTGATCGAACTGCCCAAGTCCCTCCCGGGCCGGCGACCCGTGTGCGAACAGGCGTGCCGCCGCTGCAGCAGCTTGCGGCGGTCCTTCGGCTGACGGCTGCGGTCCCCGGCTGGTCCCTAGCAAGATCGCAAAACAGCAGCGCCACGGCCGCCGAGCACCTGCCAGTCCATCAACAAAAAGGCCGCTGGCCTGGGATCTCTCCCGGCCAGCGGCCTTCCGACATAATGTCGGGACGACAGGATTTGAACCTGCGACCCCTTGACCCCCAGTCAAGTGCGCTACCAAGCTGCGCCACGTCCCGTGGTCTCGGTGCCTTTGGCGGAGCCTGGGGGGCTCTACTGTGGGGCTTCTCGACCTTGTTGCCGGTGTCCCGGCGACGTGGAAAACAATACAGCACGTCGGGGGGTGCTCGCTGCCAGGTATCGGGGTGGCGGGGTGGTGGGGTCAGGGGGTGGGGTTGCGGGCGTCGTAGCGGAGGAAGGCGGGGCGGCGGGCGGCGAGGAGGAGGATGGCGGCGACGCAGGCCAGGCCGCCGGTGACGACGGAAGTGGCGGGGCTGGTGAGGGAGGCGACGGCGCCGGACTCGAAGTCGCCGAGGCGGGGGCCGCCGGCGACGACCACGATGAAGATGCCCTGCAGGCGGCCTCGCATCTCGTCCGGGGCTGCGACCTGCATCATCGTGTTGCGGAAGATCATGCTCACGGTGTCGGCGCAGCCGGCGACGGCGAGCAGGAAGAGGCCGAACCAGAGGTTGTGGATCAGACCGAAGGCGGCAATGGCGAGGCCCCAGGCGGCGACGGCGGCCAGGACGGCGGCGCCCTGGCGGTTGACCTTGCCGACCCAGCCGGAGAAGAGGGCGCCGACCAGGGCGCCGACGGCGGGGGCGGAGACCAGCAGGCCGACGGTGCGGGCGTCGCCGGCGTAGAAGGTGACCGCGATGGCCGGGAAGAGGGCGCGCGGCATGCCGAAGATCATGGCGGCGAGGTCGGCGAGGAAGCTGGTGCGCAGGTTGGGCTGCTCGCGGAGGAAGCGCAGGCCGTCCAGGACGGATGCGCGGCCCTTGCGCTCGCCGAGAGGGAGCATGGTGGGCAGGCGCCACATCGCGTAGAGGGTGGCGGCGAAGGCGACGGTGTCGACGAGATACGCGGCCTGGGCGCCGTAGGCGCCGATCAGGACGCCGCCGAGCATGGGGCCGACGGTCAGGCCGAGGTTCATGCTGACGGTGTTCAGGGCGTTCGCCGCGGGGAGCTGGTGGGCCGGGACGAGGCGCGGGATCATCGCCGAACGGGCGGGCGAGCTGAGTGCGAAGAAGCCGGCCTGGACGGCCACGGCGGCGTAGAGGACGGCGACCAGGCCGAGACCGGCGATGGCCTGGGCGGCCAGGACGGCGGAGACGGCGGCGAGGCCGGCGGAACCGATCAGGCCGAGGCGGCGGCGGTCCGCGGTGTCGGCGATCGCGCCGCCGTAGAGGCCGAAGGCGATCAGGGGGAAGAGGGAGAAGAGTCCGACCAGGCCGGTGGCGAAGCTGGAGCCGGTGAGGTCGTAGACCTGGACCGAGACGGCGACGGCGGTCATCTGCTGGCCGATGGAGGAGACCGCCTGGCCGAACCAGACCCGGCGGTAGTCGGCGTTGTCGCGCAGCGGGCTGAGGTCGGCGAAGGCCCCGCGCGCGAGTCTGCGGTGCCAGGGGAGCGGGCCGTCCGGGAGCGCGGATGGGGAGGCGGCGGCAGTCGCCGCCAGGGCGTCGGACGGTTCGGAGGCGGAGGACGGTGCTGCGCCGGGTTCCGGTGCCCCGGGGGCGGCCGTCGAATTGGCAGGATGATTGGTCGACACAGTGCCCCATACTCACTCCGCCCGCCGACCGTGCTGCCACCGGGGCGCCGGTTGCAGGTCTGCGGCTGACATGACCAGCGTCCATAAGCGGTCGCCCTGGGGGTGCTTATCGCGGGCGGGGCGGACGCCCACGCCCGCGAGGGCACCCACACTCCGCCCGCACACCCGGCGCTAACGCGTGAGGACCTGCTTCTCCCCCGCCTCGACCGCGAAGTCCAGCCGGTTGCCCGGCGGCGGGAAGGGGCAGATGAAGTGGTCGGCGAAGGCGCACGGCGGCAGGTACGCGCGGTTGAAGTCGAGCACCGTGTGGCCGTCCGCGTCGGGCGCGGGCAGGGTGATGAAACGGAAGCGATAGGTGTCCGTCCCGCTGCTCGCGTCGGCGATGACGCCGCTGAGGCCGTTGCCCGCGCGGCTGACCGTGAGGGTGCTGTGCTCACCGGCGACGGTGAAGGAGACCTGGCCGGTGACGGCCAGCGGGCGTTCCTTGCCGTCCGCGTTCGCCACCACGACGGCCTGGTCGTCGCCGCTCTCGAACGGGGTGAAGACCGCCGGGACGGCCCACTCCGGCGAGTACGAGTACGCGGAGATCCCGGCGAAGGCCGCCCGGCTCGGTGCGTCCGGGTCGAAGACCCGGAGGGCCAGCTCGCCCTCGCGCTCGATCGGGACGAGGAGCAGCTCGCCCCGCGAGGCGGTGTCGGCGGCCGGGTCGGTGTCCGGGCGGAGCAGGACCTCGCCGTCGACCGGGGCCGTGGCGCCGGCGGCGGAGATGCCGTCGCCGGCCACCGCCCGGAGCCGGACGCCCTCCGCGTCGGCCCACCAGCGGCCGGGCAGGCCGGGGATCTCGGTGGGCTCGGGCTCCAGCCAGTGCGTGCCGGTGAGCGCCAGCGGTCCGTGCGGTGAGCTCACGGCGGCTGCCCGGCCGTCGCTCCAGTGCTTCCATTCCTCCGCGGCTGTCGCCGTCATCGGCATGCCCTCCCACTTCGGTCCGAGGCCCGCAGGCCTTGCTGACAGGACTTCCCCACAAGCCTTCCCGGCCGGCCCGCCGGCAGGCCTTCCTGCTCCGTCAAGGGTCGCCGCGTCGACCGTGTCCGTACAGACCCGACATCGGCGCGTGACGACATTGGCACGGCGCGACACGGGTATGCCATCGCGTCGACACATCTCGACCCGTCGCGAGGCATGTCGCGAGACACGTCACCAGGTCAACACCGGCCACGGGGGTGGTTCATCCCTTCAGGGGTCGGAACAGGCCCTCCTGCACCACCGACACCACCAGCCGGCCGCTCCGGTCGTAGATCTGCCCGCGGGCCAGGCCGCGCGCGCCGTGCGCGATCGGGGACTCCTGCTGGTAGAGCAGCCACTCGTCGGTCCGGAACGGGCGGTGGAACCACATCGCGTGGTCGAGCGAGGCCATGTCGAAGTGGCGGGTGCCCCAGAGCGGCTCGACGGGGGCGCGGACGGCGTCCAGCAGTGTCATGTCGCTCGCGTAGGTCAGGGCGCAGACGTGGATCAGCGGGTCGTCGGGCAGCGAGCCGTTGGTGCGCAGCCAGACACCGCTGCGGGCCTCGACGCCGGCCAGCTCCTCCTTGCTCCAGCGCAGCCGGTCGACGTACCGGATGTCGAAGGGCTGTCTGCGGCTGATGAACGGCGGCAGCTCGCCGAGCCGGGAGCCGACCTCCTCCAGCGCGCTCGGCAGGTCTTCGGGAGCGGCGACGTCCGGCATGGGGTACTGGTGCTCGATGCCGCCCTCCTCCGGGAGATGGAAGTCGGCGGTGAGCGCGAAGATCGAGCGGCCGCCCTGGATGGCGAGCACCCGGCGGGTGGTGAAGGAGCGGCCGTCCCGGATCCGGTCGACCTGGTAGACGATCGGCACACCGGGCACACCGGGGCGCAGGAAGTAGGCGTGCAGTGAGTGCACGGGGCGGTCACTGTCCACCGTGCGCCCCGCCGCGACCAGCGCCTGGCCGGCGACCTGGCCGCCGAAGGTCCGCTGGAGCGCCTCCTCGGGGCTGCGGCCCCGGAAGATGTTCAGCTCGATCTGCTCAAGGTCCAGCAGTTCGACGAGTTCGTCGACGGGGGTACCCATGCGTGCGCTTCCTCTCCGGGCGGCCGGCCCGGACGGAGGTCTTCCGCCCGACTGTCGGCGCCCGTTCTCTCGAATTCTCCCGCCCCTTCGAATTCTCCAGCGAGTCCGCGCATTCCCCACACCCGGGGTGGTCGTCGGCGAATCACTCGAACGAGGTGCCGACCTCCGGAACGCACCTCGGAACGCACCTCGGAACGCACCTCGGTACGCACCTCGGAGCGAACTCCCGGAAGGCGCCAACCGGCGGGCCGGCCCGCCCTCAACCCCCGACGTCACCGGCACCACCGGCACCCCCGACGTCACCGACGCCCCCAATGCCCCCGGCACCGGCTCCGCGGCCGACCACGAGGCCGCTCTGCCGGACGGTGATGTTGAGCCGCCCGGTCAGCCCCAGCGCCGGGTCCGCCGTACCGGGCAGCGTGCGCACCACACCGTGGTAGGCGAACCGGGACGGACCGCCGAAGACCAGCAGGTCGCCGCTGTGCAGCTCCAGGTCGGTCCACGGGCGGGTCCTGGTCTCGGTGTTCCCGAGGCGGAAGACACAGGTGTCGCCGAGCGAGAGCGAGACGACGGGCGCGTCCGTCCGTTCGTCGCGGTCCTGGTGCAGGCCCATCTTCGCGCCGTGCGGGTAGTGGTTGACGATGGCGATGTCGGGCTCGTAGCCGGTCGCGCCCGCGATCGCCCCGACCGCGTCGCCGTACGCCGCCGCGACGGCCCGGCCGGCGAGCTCGCCGAGCTCGGGCGGGAAGGCCTTGACCGGCGTGCCGTCGGCGGCGGTCCGGCGGTAGCCGTAGGGGTACCAGTGCCAGCCGAGGCTCACCATCTGCACGGACATCATGCCGCCGGTGGGCATCCGGACGGAGTGCATCCCGGCGGGCGGCCGGGCCCACTGCCGGCAGGCGGCGACGAGCCGCAGCTGGGCGTCGGCGTCGAGCCAGCCGGGGAGCAGCACCGCACCGGGCGCCGGCTCGGACCTCTCCCGGGCCGCTCCGGCCCCGGTGCCCGCACGCCCGCCCGTCCCCGGCTCGTCGCCGAACAGCTCGCCCTGGATCACACCACCATCCTCGCGCAGCGGTCCGACAACCCGGACGACGCGGACCGGGCCGCCTGGCCGGCCCCACCGGGAACCCTCGACCACGGGCCGGAGACGGCGCGCTCACTCGTCCCCGATCATCCCGATCTCCCGGGCGCAGACCGGCCAGGCCTCCCACCCCTGCATCCGGAGGATCTCCTCGGCGACGGCGGTCTGCTGCCGGCGGCTCGCGTGGTCGGGCCGGTCCGCGAACCGCAGGCCGCCGGCCTCCTCCCAGGTGGGCGGCCAGATCTGCAGGCCGCCGAAGTAGCCGTTGCCGGTGTCGGTGCGCCAGTCTCCGTCGCTCTCGCACTCGGCCAGGTCGTCCCAGATCAGGTCCGCGACGGTCGCCGCGGCCCGCGCCCGCCCGTCCGGCAGCACCACCGCGGTCGCCGCCACCGCAACGGCCGCGAAAGCCGCGACGAGCGCGGCTGCAACAGCGACCTCGGCACCGCCACCACCCCGCACCGGTCCGCCCCCGGTCGGGACGAATGATTCACGGCTGATCCTACGAATCGAAGGCATAGCAGCCGACCCTAGGCGCGCGCCGCCCCGGCACACTCCGACACACCGGACACGCCGACGGCCGCTCCCCCGCACAGCGGAGAAGCGGCCGTTCCGGATCCCTCAGGACCCGCTGGCTCTACGGGACCGACCGGCCCCACGCAACCAACGAGCCTCACGGGACCCGCAGGACCCATGGATCACACAGGGCGAACAGGATCAGACGGTCAGGGTCTGGCCCGGGAAGATCAGGTCGGGGTTGCCACCGATGACCTTGGTGTTCTTGTTGTACAGGTCGTGCCAGTCCAGGCCCTTGGCAGCGGCGATCTTGCTCAGGGTGTCGCCGGACTTGACGGTGTAGTCGCCACCGTTGACCTGCTTGGCGTCGTTCGAGGTCTCGGACTTCCACGACTTGGCGGAGTCGTTGGACTTCGGCGCAACGGCGGCCTTCGGCGCGACGGCGGCCTTGGGGGCCTCGGCGGCCTTCGGGGCGGCCGGCTTCGGGGCCTCGGTCGCCTTCGGCGCGGCGGGCTTCGGGGCGGCGGCGGCGGCCGGGGCGGCCGGCTTCGCGGCGGTGGTCGCACCGGCGGAGGTGTCGACCGCGGCCGGGGCGCCGCCCTTGGTCAGGCCGGCCTTGACGGAGCAGACGGGCCAGGCGCCCGGGCCCTGCGAGGCGAGGACCTTCTCGGCGATGGAGATCTGCTGCGCCTTGGTGGCCAGGTTGGCCTGCGGGGCGAAGGCGGTGCCACCGAAGGCGGCCCAGGTGCTGGAGGTGAACTGCAGACCGCCGTAGAAACCGTTGCCGGTGTTGATGGCCCAGTTGCCGCCGCTCTCGCACTGGGCGACAGCGTCCCAGGTGGCGACGGAGGCGGCGGAGGCCGAGGTGGCCGTGACGAGGCCGGCCACCGGCAGGGCCGCGACAGCGGCGCCCGCCACGACAGCCATCCGAACGCGGTTGCGCTTGGTGACGGTGGAGGTGGTGGCAGCGGCAGACTCGTTACGGAAAGACATGAGGTTCCTCTCGACAGCCCCGGGCGGGCATGCGGAACCAAGCCCTCGGAGGGGATCGATTCGCTCGCCGCGTCCGTCGGGCGGCCGGGCACGTGTCGGACGTGCCGCGCCGCCCCGGCCACCCGCCACGCACCGGCGACCTGTTCGAGCGGTCGCATCGGCGGGCACGGCCTGCGCCGGGGTGAGCCGGCGGGCTGTGCGTCGGGGGTGAACCCGGGTGGTGCTCGTTGCACCGCCAATGAAGCTACGAGTCGGCCGCCGGGGATCCAAACATCCGACGGTCTGCCCAGCTCAGCCAAGGGTTACCGGCGGTAATGACCTTTCAATGGCGCCCCATTTGTCCGTTTTGGCCGTCATTTCCTAGATCAAACATCGAGGAGCCGTGACCCACCTCACGGTTTCATTCCGGCAGTCCCGTCGCCGACATCGACACATTGCGACCACGGGAACACGCGGGGCGATCGGATCCGGGGCAATAACCGTCAGCCTCGGCGACCACCCGTGACCCCTGCCACAGGGGTCCGTTGGTAGAGGCGGCCACAAACGGTCCCCTGCCCGCCCACGCGACCCGCCCACGTCACCCACCGACGACACCCGCCGCCTCACCCTTCCCACATCCCGACATCCCGACATCCCGAGGAGTTCCAGTGCCGCGCATGCTCGACGTCAGCGACGAAGTCCGGTCCGAGATCGGCGACGACGAGGCCGACCGCCTGCTCGGTGGCGCCCACGCGCCCGACAGCTACGAGTGCACCTCATGCCGCACGCCCGGCGACTCGCTCCAGGAGCCCACCAGCACCGTGCTGTTCGTCGGCGAGGAGACCGCGGTGCTCGCGTTCGCGCACGCCCGCTGCATTCCCTCCCAGGTGGTGCCGGTCGCCGAGGAGCAGCTGGTCGGCGCCGTCCGCAGCATCAGCCAGGCCCAGGTCGGGGCCCCGGCGGCCGCGGGTGGCCCGGCGGTGCCGCCGCCGGCCCCCGCCGCGTCCGCCGCCCTCGCGGGCCCGCCCACCGGCGCGCCGGCGCAGCCCAGCGCCCCGGGGCAGGCCGCCATCCTCGGCATCACGTGCGGGCTCGTCCTGCACGGGGAGACCGGCCACGCCTCGCTGGTCGTCGAGCCCACCGGGCCGGTCGGGCGGCCGGGCAACACCTCGGGCACCGACGAGTTCCTGGACCTCCTGCAGGACGCGGGCTTCCAGCTCGTCACCGATCTCGACAAGACGCCGGACCAGCTGCCCGGCTGGTCGGTGCTGGTGGCGATGGGCAAGCTGCACGCGATCCTGCAGCCCGCCGCGGCCGGCGGCAGCACGGGGTGGTGGCAGGCGCACCAGCCGCTCCAGGTCACCGAGGCCTGGCGGATCGCGGCCAGCCAGATGGCGGAGGTGACCATGTACGCCGTGCCGGCCGGCATGGTCGGCCGCCAGCCGCGCGAGGACCTGCTCCGCCAGGCGCTGGAGCGCGCCGTCGCCCTCGGACAGGTGGTCGCCGCGTCGCTGCCGCTCGCCGGCACCTGAGCCGTCCGGGACGGGCGGCCCGCGCCCGTGGAGCGCCCGGCCGCGCCCGGCGGGCCGCGCTGCGACGGGCTCCGGCAGGGCCCGCCCCCTCAGCCCGCCCCCTCAGCCCACTCCCCACCGACCCCCACCGAACGCCGCCGTGCGGACTCCCCGCCCACGGTCGGACGGTGGCCGGCCGGTGCCGATCGTCGGCCCGATCGGCGCCGGCCGCCTTCCGTCTCGGCGGCTGCCGCTCCCGGGCTGCACCACCCCGCGGACGGCCACCTCCCGGACGACCGCCTCCGGGTTGCGGAGCCCGCATCCCCCGGCGCCCTCGCTCGTTGGCCCTGTGTGTACAGCTACGAGGTCTCCGCATCCCACCGCCGGTCCGCCACCGTCCCACGTTCGATCCCGGGCATGCGCCCGTCGTACGACGCGGAGAACCCCCACTCGACGACGCCGATCTACGACGAGCTGTACTCCGAGTACCGGCGGCTCTTCCGGGCGCTGCCGGGCGACCGCTCGGGCGAGGAGAACCTGAAGTTCACGGGCTTCGCCGTCCGGGACGGCTACCCGCTCTTCGGGGAGCCGCGGTCCTACCCGCAGCAGCAGTCCTTCCAGACGTACGGGGGCCAGGCGCTCGGCCTCCCCCAGTTCATGCCCAGCCAGCAGACCGGCCCCGGCGTGGCCGGCCACACGACGCACGGCGGCCACGCCGCCCACAGCGGCCACGCCGCGCACACCAACAGCCACACCTCCCACCCCGGCACCTCCCACACCGGCACCTCCCACCCCGGCGCCACACACACCAGCAGCGCCACGCACACCGGCGCGGCCCCGTACGCCGCGCCGACCGCGCCGTCCGCTCCCGGAGCCCACCCGCCCGGAGCCCACCCGGCCGACCCCACCAGCGACGGCACCGGCCACGCCGCGCCGGCCGACCGCCACCTCGCCCACGCCCAGAGCCACCCCACCCCCGCACCGCACACCCAGGCCACCGGCCACGGCGGTCCGACTCCCCCCGGCGGCCAACCCGCCCAGCCCACGGGCCAGTTCGCCAACGGGCAGGGCTGGGTGGCGGCGGGCTACCTCGGCCCGGTCCCGCACCCGATGCCCGCCCCGGCCCACGCCCCCTCCCCTGCGCCGGCCGTGGGCACGGGTGCAAGTGCCACCGCCGGCCCGGCGACCGGCGGCCGCCACCGCAACCTGCTCTCGCTCCCCCCGGGCCGCAGCGGCGACCAGCACTGACCCGACCGGCCCCGCCCCGGCCCCGGCCGGGCCACGGCCGCCCCCGGGCTCCCGCAGCACCCCTCCCCCACCCCCACGGGACAGCCCCCGCACGCAGGAGGGCCCCGCCACCGAAGTGGCGAGGCCCTCCTCGTCGTTGCGCGGCGCGCGCCGCGTCCGTCCTACTTCTTCTTGCGCTTCTCGCGCACCCGGACGGAGATCGAGATCGGCGTGCCCACGAAGCCGAACTCCTCCCGCAGGCGGCGCTCGATGAAGCGGCGGTAGCCGGCCTCCAGGAAGCCCGAGGCGAACAGCACGAAGCGCGGCGGGCGGGTGCCCGCCTGGGTGCCGAACAGGATGCGCGGCTGCTTGCCACCGCGGATCGGGTGCGGGTGGGCGGCGACCAGCTCGCCGAGGAAGGCGTTCAGCCGCGCGGTCGGGATCCGGGTCTCCCAGCCGTCCAACGCGGTCTCGATCGCCGGGACGAGCTTCTCCATGTGCCGGCCGGTCTTGGCCGAGACGTTGACCCGCGGCGCCCACTGGACCTGGACGAGGTCGCGCTCGATCTCGCGCTCCAGGTAGTAGCGGCGCTCCTCGTCCAGCTGGTCCCACTTGTTGTAGGCGATGACGACGGCGCGGCCGGCCTCGACGGCCATCGAGATGATCCGGGTGTCCTGCTCGGCCAGGGTCTCGCTGGCGTCGATCAGGACGACCGCGACCTCGGCCTTCTCCAGCGCGGAGGAGGTGCGCAGCGAGGCGTAGAAGTCGGCGCCGGCGGTCAGGTGGACCCGGCGGCGGATACCGGCGGTGTCGACGAACTTCCAGGTCTTGCCACCGAGTTCGATCATCTCGTCGACCGGGTCGCGGGTGGTGCCGGCCAGCTCGTTGACGACGACGCGCTCCTCGCCGGCGACCTTGTTGAGCAGGCTGGACTTGCCGACGTTCGGACGGCCGATCAGCGCGACGCGGCGCGGGCCGCCGGGGGCGGCGTCGCCGAAGGTCTGCGGCGGGGCCTCGGGCAGGGCGGCCATCACGGCGTCGAGCAGGTCACCGGAGCCGCGGCCGTGCAGGGCGGAGACCGGGTAGGGCTCGCCGAGGCCGAGCGACCACAGGTAGGCGGCCTCGGCCTCGGTGGACGGGCCGTCGACCTTGTTGGCGCAGAGCACGGTCGGCTTGCCGGCCCGGCGGATGAGCTTGATCAGGGCCTCGTCGGTGTCGGTCGCGCCGACGGTGGCGTCGACCACGAAGAGCACCGCGTCGGCGGTCTCGATGCCGAGCTCGGCCTGGGCGGCGACCATGGCGTCGATGCCGAGGACGTCGATCTCCCAGCCGCCGGTGTCGACGACCTTGAAGCGGCGGCCGTTCCAGGAGGCCTCGTAGCTGACCCGGTCGCGGGTGACGCCCGGCTTGTCCTCGACGACGGCCTCACGGCGGCCGATGATGCGGTTCACCAGGGTCGACTTGCCGACGTTCGGGCGGCCGACGACGGCCAGCACCGGCAGCGGCGCGTGGCTGCCGTCGCCGAGGCCGTCGACGTCCTCCAGGTCGAAGCCCTCTTCGGCGGCGATCGCCATGAACTCGGCGTACTCGGCGGCGTCCAGCTCGCCGTGGCCGGCGGTGGGGTGCTCTGCGGTCATGTTCGTGTTTTCCGTTTCCCGGCCCGGCCCTTCCCAGGGGCGTGCCGTGCGTACCTGCCCCGCTCGGGGCAGCGCGAGTACTGCGACGGGGTGCCTCGGTGGCACCCCGCTTTCCTGCATGGGGCCGGCCCCGGCACGGAACCGGACGATCCGACCAGGCCGACCGACCCGACGGACCGGACCGCACCCGACGGACCGCACCCGACCGACCCGACCAAGCCGACCGACCGGCGAGGACCGGGGCGGGATCAGCCGGCCGACGGCATCAGACGGCCGACAGCCCGGCGCGCTCCTCCACCAGGGCGGCGATCCTGCCGATCACCTGCTCCAGGGTGAGCTCGCTGGTGTCGACCAGAACCGCGCCCGCGGCCTGGGTCAGCGGCGCCGTCTCCCGGGAGGAGTCGGCGGCGTCGCGGCGGGCGAGGTCGGCGGCCATCGCGGTGATGGTCGCCTCGTCCACCCCCTTGGCCCGCAGCTCGGCGGCGCGGCGCTGGGCACGGGCCGCCTCCGAGGCGGTGAGGAAGACCTTGACGGTGGCGTCCGGGAACACCACGCTGCCCATGTCCCGACCCTCGGCGACGATGCCGCGCTCGGCGACCTCGGCGCAGCCGCGCTGCAGTTCCACCAGCCGCGTGCGCACCGCCGGCACCGCGGACACGGCGCTGACGTGCGCCGTCACCTCGGGGCCGCGGATCGGGCCGGACACGTCCTGGCCGTCCACGGTAATGGTCGGGCCCTCCGCGTCCGTGCCGGAGACGATCACCGGCTTGCCGCAGGCGACCGTCACGGCGTCGGCGTCGGCGACGTCCACGTCGTTGGTCAGCATCCACCAGGTCATCGCCCGGTACATCGCACCGGTGTCCAGGAAGCTGAGCCCCAGCCGGGCGGCGACCGCCCGCGAGACGGTCGACTTGCCGGAGCCGGAGGGTCCGTCGATGGCGACGACGACCGGGGCGTGCGCCTGGTCGGCAGTGTCCACGGGGCGAACCTCTCTCTGAAAGCCTGGGGCCCGGACCCCGCGCGACCTGATTCCGCGCAGCGTGAAACCCGGGGATGTCTCCCTCAAGGTTAATGGACCGGCGCGAAAGGCCGTCCCCGCCCGGTGGGCCCCGGCCCGCGGCCCCGCCGCCGGCCCGGGAAGATCCCGCCGCCGGCCCGGGAAGATCCGCCACAGGCCTGGCGAAGGCCCCCGGCCGGGCTCAGTCCCGGACGCTCCAGCCGCTCGCCCGCAGCGCCGCCGTCAGCGGCTTCACCGCCGCCGGGGCGACCGACAGCTGGACGAAACCGACCTGCTGGCCGGTGGAGTGCTCGATGGCGACGTCCTCGATGTTCACGCCCGCCGCACCGACCTCGCCGAAGAGGCGGCCGAGCTCGCCGGGCTGGTCGCCGAGCACCACGGCCACCGTCTCGTACCGGGTGGGCGGCGCGCCGTGCTTGCCGGGGATCCGGGCCTGGCCGGTGTTGCCGCGCCGCATGACGGCCGCGATCCCGGCCGCCCCGGCCCGGCGCTCGCCCTCCTCGGCGGTCTGGAGCGCGCGCAGGGCGGTGACGGTGTCGCCGAGGTCGGCGGCGACCTCCTCCAGGATGTCGGCGACGGCGCCCGCGTTGGCGGAGAGGATGTCCACCCACATGCCGGGGTTGGAGGCGGCGATCCGGGTCACGTCCCGGACGCCCTGACCGGAGAGCCTTATGGCCGTCTCGTCGGCGTGCTCCAGCCGGGCGGCGACCAGCGAGGAGAGCAGCTGCGGGGCGTGCGAGACCAGGGCGACGGCGCGGTCGTGGGCGGCCGCGTCCATCACGATCGGCATCGCGCCGCAGAGGGCGACCAGCTCCAGGACGGCGTTGAGCGTCTCGGTGTCGGTGTCGGGGGTGGGGGTGAGCACCCAGGGCCGGCCCTCGAACAGGTCGGCGCGGGCGGCCAGCGGGCCGGAGCGCTCGCGCCCGGCCATCGGGTGGCTGCCGATGTAGTGGACGGTGTCGCAGCCCAGCGCGGCGATCTCCGCGCGCGGGCCGTCCTTCACGCTGGCGACGTCGGTGTACCAGCGGGCCAGGCCGCGCCGCTGGCAGTCCGCGAGCACCTTGCCGACCAGCGCGGGCGGCACGGCGATGATCGCCAGGTCCACCGGGCCGTCGGCGGGCTCGGTGGTGCCGGCGCCGAGCGAGGCCGCGGTCCGGGCCGCGTCCGGGTCGGCGTCCTCCAGATGGACGGTCAGCCCGCGTCCGGTCAGGGCGAGCGCGGCGGACGTCCCGATGAGTCCGGTACCGACGACGACGGCAGTGCGCATGGCGGGGTGGCTCTCCTCACGGCTGGCCTGGGCGTGCTCGCCCCATCCTCTCGCATCCCCGGGCCCGTCCCCCACCGCCACGGTCACGCCGTACGCCTGCGCGACCCCGTGCGACCCCGTACCCGCGCAACCGCCGGGCCCACGGCCCCGTCCCCTCTCACGACGACGACCACGATCACCTCACGACCGCAACCACAGCGACCACAGCGACCACGACCACCGCAACGACGAGCACGGGAACCACCACCACCGGGACCGCAGCAGGACACGGGCCGGAACGCACACGCCACGCAGGACGAAATCCAGCGACGCCCGCACCGAAGCGAGGCAGACTGACCGCTCAGGGGGGCGGCAGCGCGCGATTCGGCGCGGGACAGCGCGAACGAAGGGGCAGGCCGGGTGAACGATCAGCACAGGGCAGAGAACAGGAAGCGATCGGACGGGCCCGAGGTACCGGCCCACCCGTCGGTGCTCGACTCCGTCGTGGTCTACGCCGCCGGCGCGGTCTGCCGCCGCCGGGCCCGGGTGGCGCTGCCGCCCAACGGCCGGCTCCGGCTGACCGGCCTGCCCCGCGTGCTCGACGGGCGGTCCCTGCGCGCCCGGGTGCTCGACGGACCGCCCGGCACCGCCGTCACCGAGGCCCGCCTCGAACCGGTCGCCGAACTCCGCAGCCGCACCGAACTCCCGGAGCTGCGGCGCCGGCTGGAGGAGGCGCGGGAGCACGAGCACGCCGTCCGCGAGCGGCACCGGCTGGCCCTGGCGACCATCGCCGAGACGGCCGCCCTGCATGCGGTGCCGCCACCACGCCGTGAGGACGAGCCGCTGCGCCGGACGCCCGCCGACGCCTGGCTGGAGCTGGCCGAGTTCGTCGACGAGCGCCTCGACCGGCTCCAGCAGCGTGCCGAGGAGCTGACCCGGGATCTGGAGGCCGCCGAGCACGAGTCCGCGGTGCTCGCGGACCGGCTGGAGCGCTCCTCCACCGCCGAGCCGGCCCACCCCGTCGAAACCTCGGCCACCGTGCTGGTCACGCTCGCCACCCCCGACGCGGCCGCCGCGCCCGACGGCAGCCCGCCCGACGGCAGCCCGCTCGACGGCGGTGCTCCCCTCCCCGACGCCACGGCTCTCCCCGGCACCGCAGCCCTCCCGAACGCCGCCACCACCGCCGCTGCCGCCACCACCACCGTGACCACCACCGCCGACGCCGCCGAGATCGAGCTCGAACTCGAGTACGGCGTCCCCGGCGCCCGCTGGGTGCCCGCCTACCGCCTCTCCTACCACCAGGGCGCGGACACCGGACAGCTGCTCCTGCGGGCCTCCGTCGCCCAGCGGACCGGCGAGGACTGGACCGGCGTCCGGCTCGCCCTCTCCACCGCCGACCTGGACCGGCGCACCGACCTTCCCAAGCTCCGCTCGCTGCGGATCGGCCGCAGCCAGCCCGTCCCGCCGCCGTCCGGCTGGCGCGAGACCCCGGGCGGCCTGTCCGACCTCTTCACCGGCTACGACGCGGCGGGCCCGCGGCCCACGCCCGAGCGCCCGGCCGCGGTCACCGCCGTGCCGCCGCCGCCCGCCCCGGTCACGGCCCGCGCCCCGCGCGCGGGCGTCGCCCCCGAAGCCGACGGGCCGGACTTCCTCCAGGTCGGCTTCGCCGGGTACGGCGGACCGCCGCCCCCGCAGCCCGGCGGCCCGCTGCCGCCGCCCGCCGCCGCACCGGCGCCGGCCCCCTTCGCATCGCCCCCTCCCGCACCGGCCGCCCCCGGCGGCATCCCGGCCCGCGCCAGACGTGCCTCCCGCCCGGCGGCGCGCGCCTCCCTCGCCGCACCGGCCGCCGAAGCCGGCGGAGCCGGAGCCGAGCCCGCCGCCGAGCAGTTCGCCGAGCCGTTCGCACCGCTCACCCCCGACGCCGCGCTGCTCGACTACCCGGCCCTGGTGCTGTCCGGCCCCGAGCAGCCCGCCGCCCGCCGCGGCACGCTGCGGACGCCCACCGCCGGGCGGCCCACGCCGGCCCGGCAGCACTCGGCGAACGTCGCCCGGTCGGTGGCCGCCCTGCCGCTGCCCCGCCACGCCGTGCCGCCGCGCGCCTCCGCGGGCTCCTTCGACCACCGCTTCGACGCCGCCGCGCCCGCGGACATCCCGTCGGACGGCACCTGGCACACCGTCACCATCGGCGAGATCCCGCTCTCCGTCCGCCCCGAGTACGTCACCGTGCCCTCCGTCGAGGAGAAGGTGTACAGCACCGTCGTGCTCGCCAACCCGACCGCGCAGGCCGTGCTGGCCGGGCCGGTGGAGGTCACCGTCGACGGCGAGTTCCTGCTCACCGCCGCGCTGCCCACCCTCGCCCCCGGCGGCACCCGCCGGCTCGGCATCGGCGTGGCCGAGAGCATCGAGGTGGTGCGCCGCACCGAGCTGCGCGAGTCCACCGCGGGCATGCTCAACAACACCACCCTGCTCGACCACCGGGTGCACCTGGAGCTGGCGAACCGGCTCGGGCGGCCGGTCACCGTCGAGGTCCGCGAGCGGGTGCCGGTCGCCTCGGACGCGGACATCCGGATCGAGGAGCGCGCCGACTGGCACGCGCCCGCGAACCCCGCCCCGGAGTACCCGCCGGGCACCCGGCTCTGGCGCGTCGAGCTGCCGCCGGGCGGCCGGGCCGAGCTCGACGCCGGCTTCCAGATCAGAATCCCGGCCGGCAAGGCCATCGTCGGCGGAAACCGGAGGAACTGAACGATGACCAGCACCACCGCCCCCCTCCCGGTCACCGCCGTCACCTGCCTGGAGGACCGCAGCCAGATCGAGCGCACCGCCACCGTCGAGCTCTCCGCCGGCGTCCAGCGGCTGCGCCTCGGCCCGATCACCGCGCTCGCCGTCGACCGCACCCTGCGCGCCGAGGCGGACGCCGCGGGCACCCGCGTCCTGGACGCCCGCATCGTGCGCGCCTGGACGCCGCGCGCTCCGCAGCCGCCCGGCCCGGGCGACTCCGAGCTCCGCCACCGGGTGCACGAACTCGAACAGCGGATCCGCCGCGAGGGGCAGCTGCGCGACCGCCTCCAGGCCAGGCTGGCGCTGCTCGCCCAGCTCTCCGCCGACCTGCTGCGCGAGGTCGGCGAGGGCGCCGGCGCCGGCGAGGTCGAACGGGCCCGCTGGACGCGCGAACTGGACCGGGTGGACGGTGAACGCGAGCGGTACGGCGAGGAGCTGCGCGCCGTCCGCTCCCGGCTGCTCCGGCTGGAGGAGGACGCCACCCGGGCCCGGATCGCGCTCGACCAGGCCGAGGAGGAGCCGGCCGAACTCGTCGCCCACCTGGACCTCACCGTCGAGGCCGCCACCGCCGGACCGGCCCGGCTGACCGTCAGCCACCTGGTCCCGTGCGCGCTCTGGCGGCCCTCCTACCGGGCCACCCTGGTCGACGGCACCCTGCGGCTGGAGTCCGAGGCCGTGGTCTGGCAGCGCACCGGCGAGGACTGGACGGCCGCCCGGCTCACCCTGTCCACCGCCCGCTCCGCGCTGGCCACCGAACCGCCCGCCCTGGCCGAGGACCGGCTGACGCTGCGCGAGCGCAGCGCCGAGGAGCGCCGCACCGTCGAGGTCGAGCTGCGCGAGGAGGCGATCGGCACGCTCGGCCCGTCCGGCGAGGTGCCGGGGGTGGACGACGGCGGCGAGGTCCGGGTGCTGCGCGCGCCCGCGCCGGCGACGGTGCCCTCGGACGGCCGGGCGCACCGGGTGCCGCTGGGCGCCTTCACCGTGCCGGCCACCACCGAGTACGCCTGCGCGCCGGAGCTGTCCCCGCTGGTCACCCAGGTGGTCCGGTTCCGCAACGCGGCCGGGCACGCGCTGCTGGCCGGCCCGGTGGAACTGATCCGCGGCAGCGGCTTCACCGGCCGCGGCGAGCTGCCGTTCACGGCGGCGGGCGCCGACGCCGAGCTGGCCTTCGGCAGCTCCGACGGCTACCGGGTGGTCCGCGAGGCCGAGGAGGTCCAGGCCACCACCGGGCTCAGCCAGCGCCAGGTGACCACCCGGACGGTCCGGCTGCACATCTCCCGCTTCTCCGGCCCGGAGGAGCAGGACGAGCAGCTGGTCGCGGTGCGCGAGCGGGTGCCGGTCTCCGAGGTGTCCGCGGTGGAGGTGCGGCTGCGCAAGGAGGACTGCCGGCCGGCCCCCGACGCCTTCGACGCCGAGGGCATCGCCCGCTGGGACGTCCCGCTGGGCCCGGGCGCGCACCGCACCGTGACGCTGGTGTACGAGGTCTCCGCCTCCTCGAAGGTGGCCGGCCTGTGACGACGACCGCGACCGCAGCCACCGCCGGTGCCACGTCCGCGACCGTGCGCGACGGCCGGCCGCTCCGGCGGGTCCGCCCGGCGACCCGCCGTCGTGACACCCGCTCAGTCACGGTCGTCCGCTCGGCTACCGGCTCGGGTACAACAGAACCATGATCCTGCACCTCGCCCCCCTGGACGACTGGCTGGCCGACCCCGGCCGGCCGTACGCCACCGCCTCGTTGCTCACCGACGGGTTCATCCACTGCTCGGCGGACGAGCAGACGGCACTCGCGGTGGCCAACGCCTTCTTCGCCGACGCCCGCGAGCCGCTGATGGCGCTGCTGATCGAGGAGTCGCTGGTGGAGCCGATGGTCAAGTGGGAGGCTCCGCACGGCGCACCGCCGCCCGGGGCCACGCCCGGCGTGCTGTTCCCCCACATCTACGGGCGGCTGAACCGGTCGGCCGTGGTCGGCCTGGAGAAGGTCGAGCGCGGCCCGGACGGCCGCTGGGCGAGCCTCACCCCCTGGAGCTGAGCCCGCGCGAGCACCGGCACGGCCGGGGTTCCGGCGACAACCGGGGTTCCGGCGACAGCCGGCGTGCCCGCGCCCACCGGGGTGCCCGCGCCGACCGGCACTCCGGCGACGGCCGAGGGTTCCGGCAGGGGGTTCCGGCAGGGCGGTGCCCGGGGTCAGAGCCAGCCGCGCTCCCGGGCCGCCATGCCGGCCTGGAACCGGGTGGTGGCGCCCAGCTCGCGCATCAGGCTCTGCAGCCGGCGCTGGGTGGTCCGGGCGCTCCAGCCGAGCGAGCGGGCGATCGACTCGTCGGTGAGGCCGGCCGCGAGCAGGCCCAGCAGCTTGCGGTGGTCGGCCTCCGGCTCCAGCGCCTCCTCCGCCGCCCCGATCGCGGCCTGGAGCTGGACTGCGCGCTCCCACTCCGCCTCGAACAGCGTGTCCAGCGCCTGCAGCAGCGCGGACGGGTGGATGACGTAGGCGGCGTCGAGGACGCTGTCCCCCACACTGATCGGAATGATCGCCATCCGGTCGTCCGACATGATCATCTTCATCGGCAGCACCGGCCGGACCCGCGCCTCCTCGCCGTCCGCGACGCCGACCAGGATGTTCTTCTCCAGCCGGCCCGGCCAGGCCACCGCCTCCCGGTCGTAGATGGTCCGGAACCGCAGCCCCTCCTTCATCCGCCGGCGCTGCAGCGGGATGTTGGCCACCGGGTCCTGGATGTACGGGGGGCAGTCGAAGCCGCGGACCTGGTACTGGCTGGTCTCGGTGATGTGCTCCAGCCGCTGGGCGATCGCCTCCCCGCCGGTCAGCACCTCGACCGAGTGCGCCGGGTCGGTGTAGCGCGAGGCCTCCCGGAAGGCGTCCATCAGGCGGTGCATCTCGGCGCGGGCGTGCCGCAGTTCGGACTCGCGGTGGCCGATCAGCGTGCCTATCGCGACGTCGGGGGCGACCGGCAGGAACCGGTGCCGGTCCACCGGGGCGCGGGTCGCCATGCCGTGCTGCGCCAGCCGGTCCAGCGCGCGCATGCTCTGCTGGAGGGTCAGTCCGCACTCGACCGCCAGGTCCTCCGCCGTGGACTGCGGATTGGCCACCAGCGCCGCGTAGACCCGCCCGTCCGGTGCGGCCAGTCCCAGTGCGCTGAGTGGTGCATCGGACACGACGCCGCTCCCCCGTCTCGCCTCCCGCCCGCGCCACCGTGGCGCACTCCCGCCACTCGGCGGGCCGCGGTCAGGTGGCAATCCTCGGCCACGGATCATCGCGCTGACAAGGCGGTGACCAGGCGATGCGTCCCGGCTCACAGCAGGACCCGCCGAACGGCGTGAGGGCCTCCCCGCCACTCGGCGGGGAGGCCCTCAGCACGCGTAGGCCGGAAGGTGCAGACCGGTCCGCCGGTTACCCGGCCGACCCGCCCGGCACCTTGCCGGCCGGTTCTACAGACCGACCTCGCGCATCAGCTGGCCGACCTCGGGGTTGGTCAGGCGGCGCAGCCAGCCGGACTTCTGGTCGCCCAGGGCGATCGGGCCGAAGTGCGTGCGCACCAGCTTCTCGACCGGGAAGCCGGCCTCGGCCAGCATCCGGCGGACGATGTGCTTGCGGCCCTCGTGCAGGGTGACCTCGACGAGGTAGTTCTTGCCGACGTTGGAGACCACCTTGAAGCTGTCGGCCCGGGCGAACCCGTCCTCCAGCTCGATGCCCTGCGCCAGCTGCTTGCCCAGGTCGCGCGGGATCGGGCCCTGGATCGCGGCCAGGTAGGTCTTGGTCACGCCGTACCGCGGGTGGGTGAGGCGGTGGGCCAGCTCGCCGTGGTTGGTGAGCAGGATGATGCCC
Organism: Kitasatospora sp. NPDC090091; assembly: GCF_044747365.1. Classification (NCBI taxonomy): domain Bacteria; kingdom Bacillati; phylum Actinomycetota; class Actinomycetes; order Kitasatosporales; family Streptomycetaceae; genus Kitasatospora; species Kitasatospora sp. NPDC090091. Next base: position 29,122 of record NZ_JBIVDY010000027.1, on the reverse strand, counting down.
TCGGTCTCGGTGTCCAGGCGGCCGACGTGGAACAGCCGCGTCTCGCGGTTGGTCACGTAGTCGCCGAGGCACTGGCGGCCGTCCGGGTCCTCCATGGTGGAGACCACGCCGGCCGGCTTGTTCAGCGCGAAGAACAGGTACGACTGGGTGGCGACGGTCAGGCCGTCCACCTTGATCTCGTCCTTCTGCGGGTCGACGCGCTTGCCCTGCTCGGTGACGAGCTTGCCGTTGACCTCGACCCGGCCCTGCTCGATCAGCTCCTCGCAGGCCCGGCGGCTGCCGATGCCGGCGCGTGCCAGCACCTTCTGCAGGCGCTCGCCCTCGGGCTCGCCGAAGGTCTTGGGCAGCTTCACGGCCGGCTTGTCGTGCCGGGCGAGCACCGCGTCCTCGATCCGCGCCTGCAGCTCGCGCGAGCGCTGCGGCTGGCGGCGCGGGTCGCCCGGGGCGCCCTGGCCCTCACGGCGCGGGCGCGGGGCCGGGCCGGGACGGCGCCCGGCGAAGCCGCCGCGCGCGGGGGTGGCGTTGGGGCCGCCGCCGTACTCGGGGCGGTCGTAGCGCCGCTCCTCGGGGCGCAGCGGGCGGTCCGGGTACCGGCGGTCGTCGCGCCGGTCGTCACGGCGGTCGTCGCGCCGGTCGTACGAGCCGCCCCGCGAGGAGCCCGAGCCGCCGCCGTACGAGGAGCCGGACCCACCACGGCCCGAGCCACCGCGGCCGGCGCCGCCGCCGCGCGAGGAACCGGAGCCGCCGCCGTACGAGCCACCGCGGCCAGAGCCGCCCCCGTAGGAGCCGCCGCCCCGGCCCCCGCCCTGTCCGCCGCGACCGCTGCCGCCGCCGCTGCTGTTCCTGCCGTTGCCACTGCTACGCATCAAAGTGTCCGTACGTCGTTTTCCGTCTGGGCTGTGCGGTCGTTTCGGCCGACCTCACCGCCCCCTACCGATCAGGCGCAGCCCGATCGGCCTCGCCACTGCCGTCCGCGGCCTGCACGGCAGCGGCGGCGACCGCCTCCGCGATCATCGTGCCCTCCAGGGACTCCGCTTCCACGTCGTCGACCTCGGGCAGGAAGGGAGCGAGCTCCGGCAGCGCATCCAGGCCGCGGAGCCCCATCCGTTCCAGGAAGTAGTTCGTCGTCCGATACAGGATCGCACCTGTTTCGGGCTCGGATCCGGCCTCTTCCACCAGTCCTCGCTGTACCAGGGTACGCATCACGCCGTCACAGTTCACACCACGGACGGCCGAGACCCGCGATCTGGACACCGGCTGACGGTAGGCGACGACGGCCAGGGTCTCCAGCGCGGCCTGGGTCAGCCGGGCCTGCTGGCCGTCCAGGACGAAGCGTTCGACGGCCGGCGCGCACTCCGCCCGGCTGTAGAAGCGCCACCCGCCGGCCACCGGCCGCAGGTCGAAGCCCCGGCCCTGGGCGGTGTACTCGGCGGACAGCTCGCGCAGCGCCGCCGCCACCTCCGCCCGGGGGCGGTCCAGCACGGACGCCAGGTGGGCCTCCGCGGCCGGCTCGTCGACGACCATCAGGATCGCCTCCAGCTCGGCCCTGAGTCCGGGCCCGGCCGGGCCGCCGAACCCGCCCTCGCCCTCGCCCGCATCCGCGCTCTCGCCGGTCTCCGGCCCGATGCCCGGCCTGATGCCCGGCCCGCCGCCCCGCTCAACACCCTGCTCAGGGCCCGGCTGCCCGGCCGTCCGGCTCGTGGGCTCCGTGTCAGAAGTCGAAGGGGCCGACTTCCGATGCACGACGATCGGCTCCACCACGGCCGCCGCGGCCGCCACGGCCACCGGGGCCTCCGCCGGCCGGAGGGCCTCCGCCGCGCCGCTCACCGGCTCACCCCCGACGGGCTCCGGCTCCGGCCCCGCCTGCAGCTCCGGCTCCGGCCGGTCCGCACCGGCCGGCACCACACCGGGTGCCGGCTCCAGCCACTCCTCGGCGCGCGGCTGCCCGGGGACACCCAGCGGCCGCCGCGCCGGCCGCCCGCCGCCGTCGGCACCACCCGTCATCGCCGCTCCTCCTTGTTCTTCTCCCGCTCCGCCTGCTCCGGGAGCTCACCCGCGGGCCGGTCGAACTCGTCCGTCACCTCGACCGCGCCCCGGTCCGCCTCGGCCACCCAGCGGACCAGCAGCTCGCCCAGCGCCTCCGGCTGGTCGAAGTCGAGCACCCGCTCGCGGTAGAGCTCCAGCAGCGCCAGGAACCGGGCGACCACGACCAGCGTGTCCGGCGCGTCCGCGACCAGCCGCTGGAAGGACGCCTCGCCCAGCTCGGTGAGCAGGTCGACGACCAGCCCGGCCTGCTCCCGCACGCTGACCGGCGGGGTGTGGATGTGGTCGACGTAGACGACCGGCTTCGCCCTGGGTGCCATGGCCCTGGCCGCCAGCTCCGCGAACCGCTCCGGGCCGATGCTGATCACGACCTCCGGCAGCAGCTGCGCGTGGTGCGGTTCCAGCCCGACGGTCCGCGGACGGCGGAGCAGCTCGGCGGCCCAGCGCTCGCCGAAGAGGGCGGCCGCCCGCTTGTACGCCCGGTACTGCAGCAGACGGGCGAAGAGCAGGTCGCGCGCCTCCAGCAGGGCGAGGTCCTCCTCGTCCTCGACCTCGGCGGCGGGCAGCAGACGGGCGGCCTTGAGGTCGAGCAGGGTCGCGGCGACCACCAGGAACTCGGTCGCGGCGTCGAGGTCCCAGTCCGGGCCCATGGCCCGGATGTGCGCCATGAACTCGTCGGTGACCGTCGCCAGCGCCACCTCGGTGACGTCGAGCTTGTGCTTGGCGATCAGGCTGAGCAGCAGGTCGAAGGGGCCCTCGAAGTTCTGCAGCCGCACCCGGAAGCCGCCCCGCGACTCGTCGGCGCTCTCGACGGTCTCGGCGGCGGTGCCCCCGGGAGCGGTCCCCGCGGGGGCGGTCCCCGGGGTAGCGGTCCCCGCGGGGGCGGGCGGTTCCAGGCTGCTCGGCATGACGGTCCATCTTCGCCCGGCCCCGCCGCCCGCCCCACGCCGGGGCCGCCGACACGCCGCGCCCGGCGCAGCCACGCGCGGCGCCCGCGCGCCCTCACGGCTCTGCGCCCCCACGCCCGGGCTACGCGCCCCCGGACCCCGTACCCAGCCCCCGCAGCTCGGCACCCGGTCCCGAAGCGCCGCCCCGGCGCCCTCGGCGCCTCAGCGCCCGCGCAGCCGCCGCACCAGGATGCTCGCCTCGCCGCGCTGCTCCAGGTCGGCCAGCACCACCGCGATGGCCTCCCGGACGATCCGGCCGCGGTCCACCGCAAGGCCGTGCTCACCGCGCAGCACCAGTCGCGTGTGCTCCAGGTCCATCAGCTCTTCGGCCGAGACGTACACGGTGATCTTCTCGTCGTGCCGCTCCCGCCCGCTGGGGCGGCGCGGTGCCCGGCCACGCGGCCGGGGGCGCCCTGCGGCGCCCGCCTGCTCCTCGGCGGCAGCCGCGTGCTGGCGCCCCGCGGCTGCGGCGGTCCGGCTGCCCACGGTCTTCGCGGCCTGCGCGGCACCCGCCACGCCACCGGCCGCACCACCCGGCACCCCGGCGGCCCCGGCGCCCTGGGAGGCGCCCTGCGCGCCCCCGGCGCCCGTTCCGGCCCCGTGCGCGCCGCCCGGCTGCGCCGGAGCGGGCACCGTCGCGGCACCCGCGCCGCGGCGCTCCCGGGCCCTTCCGGCCCCGCCCGCGGCCTCCGTGCCCCCGGCCGTCCCGGCGGGCCCGTCGACGGCCCCCGGCGCATCCTCGCCGTCCGTGCCGGCCGTACCGTCCGCGCCGGCACCACCGACAGGAATGCCGCCGGCACCGTTGACGGTCCGCGCGGTCTCCGGTCTGGGCGCCTCTGCGGCCGGACGCGGCGCGAGGGACGGCGACAGCGCCATCCCTCCGGTGGTCCGGAACAGCTCGTCGGCACCCGGGAGACTCACTCGGCGGGGCGGCACCGGTCGAGCACCTCCCTGGCGAGCTGACGGTAGGCGGCGGCACCGACCGAGTTGGTCGCGTACGTGGTGATCGGCTCGCCGGCGACGGTGGTCTCCGGGAAGCGCACGGTCCGCCCGATGACGGTGTGGAAGACGTGGTCGCCGAACGCCTCGACGACGCGCGCCAGCACCTCGCGGCTGTGCACGGTGCGCGAGTCGTACATGGTGGCGAGGATGCCGTCCAGGCGCAGCTCGGGGTTGAGGCGCTCGCAGACCTTCTCGATGGTCTCGGTGAGCAGCGCGACACCGCGCAGCGCGAAGAACTCGCACTCCAGCGGGACGATGACGCTGTGAGCGGCCGTCAGGGCATTGACCGTCAGCAGGCCCAGCGAGGGCTGGCAGTCGATGATGACGTAGTCGTAGTCCGGCAGCAGCGGCTTCAGGGCGCGCGCCAGCGCGGACTCCCGGGCCACCTCGCTGACCAGCTGCACCTCGGCGGCGGAGAGGTCGATGTTGGACGGCAGCAGGTCCATGCCCGGCACGGCCGTCTTCAGCAGCACCTCATCGGCCGTCAGGCCCCGCTCCATGAGCAGGTTGTAGACGGTGACGTCGAGCTCCATCGGGTTGACGCCGAGGCCGACCGAGAGGGCGCCCTGCGGGTCGAAGTCGACGAGGAGCACGCGGCGGCCGTACTCGGCCAGCGCCGCGCCCAGGTTGATGGTCGACGTGGTCTTGCCGACGCCGCCCTTCTGGTTGCACATCGCGATGATCTGCGCGGGGCCGTGCTCGGCCACCGGCGCGGGGATCGGGAAGTACGGCAGCGGACGGCCGGTCGGGCCGACCCGCTCGCGGCGCTGGCGCGCGGCGTCGGGGGCCAGCGTGGCGGCGTACTCCGGGTCCGGCTCGTACTCGGCGTCCGGGTCGTCGTAGGCGCCGTAGGCGATCTCGCCGTAGGCCAGGCCGTAGGCCGGCAGGTCGGCGTCGTAGTCGGTCACCGTGGTCACCTGTGCTGTGTTCTGACGTGCTTCGAAAGTACGGAGTGCGACCGAGCCGACCTCGGCCGAGCCCACGGTGGCCTGCCGGGCCCCGGACTCCTCACTCGGCTGGCCGGCGGTGTGCTCCGCCAGTCCTGGCTGACCACCCCCGGGAGCAAATGTCGACTCATTCACAAGTCGTCTTACCTCCTTGGGCATCCAGGACTCTATGTCGATTCGTCAGCGTGGCAGCATGCCGACGGTTTGCGACTCTAGGCCGTTCAAGGCGTTCGCAGCAACACAATCCACGGTAGTGGGCCGGATGTGTCGACTATCGGGCAACCCTCTGTCAAGGGATGCGCGGGCCCTTGACCCTAACGTTTCTGCGGTCGGGTGACGCGACCCACAGAAATTGACGACAGAGCGACCCGCCGATGCAACCCCCCGTTCACGGGCATGGCGAGGCCCCCGACCCGGAAGAGGGGCCCTCCGGCCCGCAGGCGGGCAGGGGGGAGGATCGGGGGCCTGCGAACCGCTTCCGGGGAAGCGGCACGGCCGGGCCGGGTCCGGCGCCTGTGCGGCGCGGACCCGGCCCGGACCGGAGGTCGGACGTCAGGCGAGGACGCTCTCCAGGGAGACGGACTCCAGGCCGAAGGCCTCGGCGACGGCGCCGTAGGTGATCTGGCCCTCGTGCACGTTCAGGCCCTTGGCGAGCGCGGCGTCGCGGCGCAGCGCCTCCTTCCAACCACGGTTCGCCAGCTCGACGACGTACGGCAGCGTCGCGTTGGTGAGCGCGTAGGTGGAGGTGTTCGGGACGGCGCCCGGCATGTTGGCCACGCAGTAGAAGACCGAGTTGTGGACCTGGAAGGTCGGCTCGGCGTGCGTGGTCGCGTGCGAGTCCTCGAAGCAGCCGCCCTGGTCGATGGCGATGTCGACGAGCACGGAGCCCGGCTTCATGCGGGAGACCAGCTCGTTGGTGACGAGCTTGGGGGCCTTGGCGCCCGGGATCAGCACGGCGCCGATCACCAGGTCGGCGTCCAGGACGGCCTTCTCCAGCTCCAGCGAGTTGGAGGCGATGGCCTTGATCTTGGTGCCGAAGATCTTGTCGGCCTCGCGCAGCTTGTTGATGTCGCGGTCGAGCAGGGTCACCTCGTAGCCCATGCCGATGGCGATGGTGGCCGCGTGCCAGCCGGAGACGCCACCGCCGATGACGACGGCCTTGGCCGGGTGGGTGCCGGGCACGCCACCGGGCAGCACGCCGCGGCCGCCGGCCGGACGCATCAGGTGGTAGGAGCCGACCTGCGGGGCGAGACGGCCCGCGACCTCGGACATCGGGGCGAGCAGCGGCAGGGCGCCGTTGGCGAGCTGCACGGTCTCGTAGGCGATCGCGGTGGTGCCGGACGCGACCAGCGCGTCGGTGCCGGCGCGGTCGGCCGCCAGGTGAAGGTACGTGAAGAGGGTCTGGCCCTTGCGCAGACGGTGGTACTCCTCAGCGATGGGCTCCTTGACCTTCAGCAGCAGGTCGGCGGTGGCCCACACCTCGTCGGCGGTGGGGAGGATGGTGGCGCCGGCGGCCACGTACTCCTCGTTGGGGATCGAGGAGCCGAGACCGGCGTTGTCCTCGATGTAGACCTCGTGTCCGTTGCGGACCAGCTCATGCACGCCGGCGGGCGTGATGGCCACGCGGTACTCGTGGTTCTTGACCTCGCGGGGGATGCCGACCTTCACGGCTAAACACGTCCTCTTGCCATGGGGGTCCCTACCGGAGAAGACCGGCGGGCGACGCGCACGGGGGGAAGCCTCCGGGCAGAGCGGAGGCATGGATCGCTGCGCGACTGAGTTCGAGTGTAATGAAGCCCAGTCGGCGTGTCAGCCTTCCAAAGTGAATAAATCTGCGAGATGCATTGGCAGGTTCGTAGGCTTCCACGACGATCTTCCCGCCAAAGCCGTCCCAACCGGGCATCTTCGACAATACTCCCGAACCTCCCTCTACCACCCGGCGTCGAGGCGTTCCCGCAGCTCCGCGAGGGCGGACCCGACCGCCTGCTGCCCGCGCTCGTCGCCGAGCCGCCGCAGCACCCCGAGGGACGCCCGGTACTCCCGTTCGGCCTCCTCGAAACGGCGCTGCGCGGTGTGCGCCTCGGCCACCCGGGCGAGCAGCCGGGCCTCGGCGGCCTGGTCGCCCATCGACTGCCGCAGGCCGAGCGCCCGGCCGTACCAGTCGGCGGCGCGCACGGCGTCCCCGAGCGCCCGGTGGCAGCCGGCCGCGCCCTCCAGCGCCCGGGCGCAGAGCGCCTCGTCATCGGCGGAGCGGGCATGCTCCAGGGCGGCCCGGTAGTGTGCCACCGCCTGCTCCCAGCGGCCGGCCCCGGCCTGCAGGTCACCCAGGTTGAGCAGGGCGGCGGAGGCCCGGCGGGGCTTGCCGTGCCGCTCGGCGACGGTCAGCACCAGCTCGTGCAGCTGGTAGAGGTCGGCGGGCGCGGCGGCCCCGGTCAGCGGCAGCGCCCTGAGCAGGGCGGTGACCAGCCGGCCGGCCGAACCGTCCAGGTCGCCCTGGCCGATCGCGTCGGCGACCGCGCCGAGCAGGACATCGCGCTCCCCCAACAGCCAGGCGCGGGCCTCGGCCGCCGAACGCAGCCGCAGCGGGCCGGGCAGCGGCTCCGGACCGGGCCCGTCGGCGGGGTCGAGCAGCGTGCGGGCGGAGTCGGTGAGCCGGACCAGCCGCTCCAGCAGCCGGGCCCGGGCCAGCTCGACCTCGGCGGGCCGGTCCTCGACCTCGCGCAGCCGCACCAGCCGGGCGTGCAGGCGGCCGGGCACCCGGTAGCGGGGAGTGCCGTCGGCGGCGGGCGGCTCCTCGCCGAGCAGCTCCCGCTCGGCGAGGGCGGCCAGCGTGGCGGCGGCCTCCGGCGCCGGGCAGCCGACCAGCGCGGAGGCTGTGCGCAGGTCGGCGGACTGGGCGGGGGCGAGGGTGAGGGCGCGCAGCATCCGGGCCTGGTTGGCGGGCAGCGTGCGGTAGAGGAGGGTGAAGGCGCCGATCAGCGGGTCGTTGTCGGGCACGGGCACGGGCTCGGCGGGCTCCGGAGCGGGCTTCACCCAGGCCGCCGGGTCGGTCGCCGGCCCGGCCGGCCCGGGCGCCTCGTTCCGCACCGGCCCGGCGGGTGCCGGCTCCCCGGCGGCAGCGGGTCCGCCCGCCTTGCCCGCCTGGGCCCCCCGCCCGGTCCGGGCCTCGGCCGCCGCGGCCATGCCGGGCCGGCCCTTGCCGGCCGGCGCCTTCCCCGTCGTCCCCTTACCCGTCGTCCCCTTACCCACAGCACCGGCAGCGCCGGCGGCACCGGCCCCGTCGACAACGGCCGCCGCAGCCCCCGCAGCCCCCGGCACCGTGGACGGCCCGGCGGCCGGTCCCGCCGCGGACCCCTTCCGGCCCGGGCCGCCCGCCGGCTTCCCGTCCGCCTCGCGCACCGCCTCGGCCAGCTCCCGCGCCGCGTCCGTGACGGCCAGCTTCGGATTGCCCCTCAGCCACCCCGCCATCAGCCGCAGTGCGGCCGGCCGGGAGGCACAGGCCTCCGCGAGATCGGCCCCGCCGACCGGGTCACAGCTGATCCTGGTCCCGCCGACCAGGTCGCCGAGCAGTTCACCGGCGGCCTGCCGGTCCAGGCCGCCGAGGATGACGGGGTCGATGTCCTCGATCCCGGTGAGCGGCCCGGCAGTGGTGGCCAGCACCAGGCAGCCGGGCTCGTCCGCGACCAGCGGCCAGACCTGCCCCGCGTCCCGGACGTCGTCCAGCAGCATCAGCACCTTCCGCCCGGCCAGCGCCTCGCGCAGCGCCACGCAGGCCGGCTCGTCCCGGCCGTCCTCGACCGCGCCCGGCAGCGGGACGCCGGCGCCGTCCGCACCGAGCTGCTCCAGCAGCCGGCGCGCGGCGCGGGCGGGCGGCACCCGGCCGCCGTCCGGCGCGGAGAGACGGGCGAACAGGATGCCGTCCGGGTAGTCGGCGGCGACCGTCACGGCGAACCGGACGGCCAGCGTGGTCCGGCCGGAGCCCGGGCGGCCGGCCAGCACCAGCACCGGGCTGCGCCCCTCGGACGGCCGCACGGCGGCGGCCCGCAGCGCGGCCAGCTCCGCGCGCCGGCCGACCAGCAGCGAGGGCCCGACGGGCAGCCGGTCCAGTCCGGGAACGCCCGCGACGGGTGCGCCGGGGCCCGGGTCCATCGTCGCCGTCTTCCTCGCCACCCGTGCCACTCCCGACGTCACCCAGCGCTCAGCGGAGGCGGCCCGGGACGGGCGCCCTGTCTGCGAAGCGTAGTTCGACCGTCCGGCGCAGCCGACGTGACATCCGGTCGTACGAACCGGTAAATCACCCCCGCGGGCCAACCCGCCTGGAAGAAGCGAGGACACCCGTGAGGTACGAGCGGGTGTTGGAGCGCCGCCCGTCGGCACCGGACCGGAGCGCCCCGGCGGCGAGCCGAGCCCTAGGAGAAGCGAGCGAGCCAAAGGGGCGCGCCGGTGCCGAAAGGAAGAAGCGAGGACACCCGTGAGGTACGAGCGGGTGTTGGAGCGCCGCCCGTCGGCACCGGACCGGAGCGCCCCGGCGGCGAGCCGAGCCCTAGG
>NZ_JBIVDY010000027.1:0-19537 GCF_044747365.1 Kitasatospora sp. NPDC090091 | reverse complement strand
GGAGAAGGGCCGGGCCGGCCAGGGGGACAGGGGGGAGCGCAGGGCGTCGAGGCCGCCGGGGCCGGTGAGCGCGGCGTGCAGGGCGAGGGTGCCGGTGATCAGGGTGGGGTTGTGCAGCTCGCCGGCGTGGATCAGCCGGATCAGCTCGGCGAGCGGCACCCGGGCGGTCTCGATCTCCAGCTCCTCGCCGTGGGCCTCGTAGCGGTCGCCCTCCACGTCCGCGAGGTCGGTGGCGAGGAAGAGCCGCAGCGCCTCGTCGGTGCCGCCGGGCGAGGTGTAGAAGTCGACCAGCACCCGCCACGTCCCGGCCTTGCAGTGCGCCTCCTCGTACAGCTCGCGCTGGGCGGCGTGCAGCGGGTTCTCCCCGGGCACGTCGAGCAGGCCGGCGGGCAGCTCCCAGAGCCGCTGGCGGACGGGGTGGCGGTACTGGCGCACGATCAGCACCCGCTGCCGGTCGTCGAGTGCGAGGACGGAGACCGAGCCGGGGTGGGTCTGGTAGTCACGGCGGGCCCAGCCGCCGTCGGGCATCCGGACCTCCTCGGTGCGCACACCGGTGACCCTGCCCTGGAACGGCGTGGTGGTCCCCCGGATCTCCCACTCCTCGGCCACGTCGTGGATGCGCTGGTCGTCCATCGGTCTCCCCTTTTCGTCAGTACGACACAATCTAACGCCGAACGGCGGCCCCGCGGGAATCGCGGGACCGCCGTCCGGTGACGTGTCGTCGACTACTCGGCGGCCGGCTGCGCCGTCTTGATGTCGATGGCCGCCTTGACCAGGCCCGCGAACAGCGGGTGCGGGCGGGTCGGGCGGGACTTCAGCTCCGGGTGGGCCTGGGTGGCCACCAGGTAGGGGTGCACCTCGCGCGGGTACTCGACGTACTCGACCAGGTCGCCCTTGGGCGAGAGGCCCGAGAAGACCAGGCCGGTCTTCTCCAGGTCCGCGCGGTAGGCGTTGTTGACCTCGTAGCGGTGGCGGTGGCGCTCCTCGACGTACTGCTCGCCGCCGTAGACCTCGCGGACGATCGAGCCCTCGGCGAGCTTGGCCGGGTACAGGCCCAGGCGCATGGTGCCGCCCAGGTCGCCCTTGCCGTCGACGATCGCCAGCTGCTCGGCCATGGTGGAGATGACCGGGTACTTGGCGGCGGCGTCGAACTCGGTGGAGTTGGCCTCGGGCAGGCCGGCCAGGTTGCGGGCGGCCTCGATGACCACGCACTGCAGGCCCAGGCAGAGGCCGAGCAGCGGGATCCGGTTCTCGCGGGCGTAGGTGATCGCGGCGACCTTGCCGTCCACACCGCGGTCGCCGAAGCCGCCGGGGATGCAGATCGCGTCGACGTCGCCGAGGTGCTCCTGCGCGCCCTCCGGGGTCTCGCAGTCGTCCGAGGTGACCCACTTGATCTCGACCCGGGCGTTGTTGGCGAAGCCGCCGGCGCGCAGCGCCTCGGTCACCGACAGGTAGGCGTCCGGCAGGTCGATGTACTTGCCGACCAGCGCGACCTTGACGATGTGCTGCGGCTCGTGGACGCGGCGCAGCAGGTCGTCCCAGGTGGTCCAGTCGACGTCGCGGAACGGCAGGTCGAGGCGGCGGACGACGTAGGCGTCCAGGCCCTCGCCGTGCAGCACCTTCGGGATGTCGTAGATCGACTTGGCGTCGATGGCCGCGACCACGGCCTCCTCGTCCACATCGCACATCAGCGAGATCTTGCGCTTGATGGCCTGCGGGACCTCGCGGTCGGCGCGCAGCACGACGGCGTCCGGCTGGATGCCGATGTTGCGCAGCGCGGCCACCGAGTGCTGGGTGGGCTTGGTCTTCAGCTCGCCCGAGGGGCCGATGTAGGGCAGCAGGGAGACGTGCACGAAGAAGACGTTGTCCCGGCCGACCTCGTGGCGGACCTGGCGGACGGCCTCCAGGAAGGGCAGCGACTCGATGTCGCCGACGGTGCCGCCGACCTCGGTGATCACCACGTCGACGTCCTCGGTCGCCATCCGGCGGATCCGGGACTTGATCTCGTTGGTGATGTGCGGGATGACCTGGACGGTGTCGCCCAGGTACTCGCCGCGGCGCTCCTTGGCGATGACGGTCGAGTACACCTGGCCGGTGGTCACGTTGGCCGAGCCGTGCAGGTTGGTGTCCAGGAACCGCTCGTAGTGGCCGATGTCGAGGTCGGTCTCGGCGCCGTCGTCGGTGACGAAGACCTCACCGTGCTGGAACGGGTTCATGGTGCCCGGGTCCACGTTGAGGTACGGGTCGAGCTTCTGCATCGTGACGCGCAGGCCGCGGGCCTTGAGCAGGGCGCCGAGGCTGGAGGCGGTGAGGCCCTTGCCGAGCGACGAGGCGACACCCCCGGTGACGAAGAGGTGCTTGGTCGTCACGGCGCGGCCGTTCGCTGCCTTGCCGGAATGGGGCTGTGCCAAGAGGGGGCTCCCGTGGGTCGCGTGTCGAAGGTGACGTGGGCGGGAGGCTCGCGGCTCGCCTGGCGACGGGAGCACGGTGCTGGGCACGGCGCTCGCAGGGTCGTCGGTTCGGCTGGTCCGGGGCGTTTGATCCCACCGGTCCACGGGATACCAGGGTATCAGTGACCCGGCCGGGGCGCTTTCCGGCCCGCGCCCGGTGGCACGGAACCACACGCCCGGCGCACCACGGCGCACCGTACGGCGCACGTGTCACATCCGTCGCACCACCGGCCCGGGAGGGCCACTCGGCGGCGCTCGTCCGGGCCATGCGCCGCCCTCCCGGCGGACCATCCGGAGCTGATCCTTCCGGGCCATCCTGCACGCCGGCACCGCGATGCACGGCATTTCCGCCGAATTGCGGCGCCACGCAGAGCTGCGCCCGCGTGCTTCGCCCCTTTCGTCCGTCGTAAGCTGCACGGACGCATCGCCGACGCACGAGCACGCGGAGGGCGTGGGAGGGTCAGGACACCTCTCGGTCCCCGATGCGCGACCGGACCTCCCCGTACAACAGCTCCTCCCCACCCACTCCAGGGGCTCGAAGAGCCTCGCGCGGACACTCCAGCAAGGCCCGCCACCACCCATCGGCGGGCCGGACGTCCCGGGGTGGCCCCCCGGCCCCGCAGACCCGCTGGCTCTCCCGGGATCGCCGATGCGTCCTGACCACATTGCGAACTGGAGATCCACGTGGCCGGCCGTATCGAGGACTACGCACTCATCGGGGACATGCAGACCGCCGCCCTGGTCAGCAGGGACGGGGCGGTCGACTGGCTGTGCCTGCCCCGGTTCGACTCGCCGGCGGTCTTCGCCGGCCTGCTCGGCACGGATGAACACGGCTTCTGGCGGATCGGCCCGGCCGAGGCGGTGGCCACCGAGCCGCCCGGCCCCGCGGCCGAGCCGTCCCCGGCCGCCGACCGCGTGCGCCTCACCGACACCGGCGACCTGCGCGTCCCGCCCGCCACCGCCGCCGCCCCGGCCGTCCCCGCCGACCGGCGCCGCTACCGGGGCGACTCGCTCATCCTGGAGCAGGAGTGGGACTGCCCGGGCGGCAGCGTCCGGGTGATCGACTTCATGCCGCCGCGCCCGCTGGCCGGCCGCGACGCCGTCCCCCAGATGATCCGGATCGTCGAGGGCCTGTCCGGCACCGTCCGGATGCGCTCCGCGCTGCGGATGCGCTTCAGCTACGGCCGGATCGTGCCCTGGGTGCACCGGGTCGAGCAGCCCGACGGCGGCCACCGCACCGTCGCCATGGCCGGCCCCGACTCCGTCTGGCTGGACGGCGAGGCCGAGACCTACGGGCGCAACCTCACCACCTACGCCGACTTCGCCGTCGCGGCCGGCGAGCGGATCGCCTTCGCCCTGACCTGGCAGGCCTCCCACCTCGACCCGCCGACCGCCCCGGACGCCGAGGAGATGCTCGACGCCACCGCCGACTTCTGGCACGACTGGGCCGGCCAGTGCACCTACCAGGGCCCCTACCGGGAGGCCGTGATCCGCTCGCTGATCACCCTCAAGGGCCTCACCTACGCCCCCACCGGCGGCATCGTCGCCGCACCCACCACCTCCCTGCCCGAGGACCTCGGCGGTGAGCGCAACTGGGACTACCGCTACACCTGGCTCCGCGACGCCGCGATCACCCTCTCCTCGCTGCTGCGCACCGGCTACCGGGACGAGGCCCGCGCCTGGCGCGAGTGGCTGCTCCGCGCCGTCGCCGGCGACCCGGAGAACCTGCAGATCATGTACGGCATCGCCGGCGAGCGCGAGCTGACCGAGTCCTCGCTGGACTGGCTGCCCGGCTACGAGGGCTCCCAGCCGGTCCGGGTCGGCAACGGCGCGGCCGGCCAGCTCCAGCTCGACGTCTACGGCGAGGTGGTCGAGGCCCTGCACCTCGCCCACATGACCGGCCTGGTCCGCAACGACCACGCCCACCACCTCCAGCTGCGCCTGATCGAGTACCTGGAGGACCACTGGCAGGAGCGGGACGAGGGCATCTGGGAGGTGCGCGGCCCGCGCCGGCACTTCGTCCACTCCAAGGTGATGGCCTGGGTCGCCGTCGACCGCACCATCAAGCTGCTGGAGCAGACCCCCGAGGACGCCCCCTCCGACAGCCACCTGGAGCGCTGGCGCGAACTGCGCGAGACCATTCACCGGGACGTCTGCGAGAAGGGCTACGACCCGGAGCGCAACACCTTCACCCAGTACTACGGCGGCAAGGAGCTGGACGCCTCACTGCTGCTCATCCCCCAGGTGGGCTTCCTGCCGCCGGACGACAAGCGCGTCATCGGCACCATCGAGGCGATCCAGCGCGAGCTCTCCACCGAGGACGGCTTCGTGCTGCGCTACCCGACCCACGACGAGAGCGGCAACAACGTCGACGGGCTCTCCGGCCACGAGGGCGCCTTCCTCGCCTGCTCGTTCTGGCTGGCCGACGACCTCGCCATGATCGGGCGGGTGCAGGAGGCCCGGGAGCTGTTCGACAAGCTGCTGTCGCTGCGCAACGACCTCGGCCTGCTCGCCGAGGAGTGGGACCCGCGGGAGAAGCGCCAGGTCGGCAACTTCCCGCAGGCGTTCAGCCACGTCCCGCTGATCGACACCGCGCTGCGGCTGACCGCCTGCGGCGGCGCGTACCTCTCGGCCCAGCCGAACGGCCCGGCCGCCGACCGCGCCGAGCAGGCCACGGTCTGACCGGGGGCGCCCGGCCGCCGGCCGGGCGCCCGCCCACCGGACAGGACCTACAGGCTGCGCTGGACCAGCTCGTCGTAGGTGCTGAGCACCTGGGCGACGGTGGCGGCCTCGTCCGGCCAGGTCTCGGCCTGCTGCCGGCCGGCCTCCGTCAGGCGGTCCCGGCGGGCCGGGTCGGCCAGCAGCCCGCGCACCGCCCGGCCGATCGCCGCCGCGTCGCCGGGCGGGACCAGCACCGCCGCGTCCCCGACCAGCTCGGGGATGCCGCCGACGGACGTCGCCACCACCGGCACGCCGGCCCGCATCGCCTCCTGGACCACCAGCGAACGGGCCTCCCAGCGGCTGGAGACCACCACGACGTCCGCGGCCGCCAGCAGGTCGGGCACGTCGGTGCGGTAGCCGAGCAGCCGCACCGGCAGCTTCTCCGCCGTCACCCGCTCGCGCAGCCCGGGCGCCTCGGGACCGTCCCCGGCGAGCAGCACCAGGGGCTGCGGGTCCAGCGCGGCCAGCTCGCGGGAGGCGTCCAGCAGCAGTCCGAACGCCTTCTGCGGGACCAGCCGGCCGACCGCCAGCACCAGCGGCCGGTCCGGTCCGGCGCCGAGCAGCGCGGCCCGGGCCTCGGCCCGCTCCAGCCGGCCGTCGGGCATCGGAGGCGCGGCGACCGGCCCGAGCCGGGCGTCGGTGGCGCCCAGCTCACGGGCCCGGGCCACCAGGTCGGAGGAGGCGCCGAGCACCAGGTCGGCGGCGCGCGCCACCCGGCGCTCCATCAGCCGTTGCAGCCGGCGCTCCATACCGGTGGCGAGCAGTGCGTGGTGCGAGGTGACCACCAGCGGGGTCTCCGGGCGCAGGCCCGGGAAGCGGCCGGCGGTGCGCAGCGCCAGGTCGGACAGGAGTCCGGCGCGCAGGCCGTGGGCGTGCACCACGTCGGCGCCGGTGAAGGCGCGGCGCAGCTCGCCGATCGCAGTGGCGTCGCTGCGGGCGCCCGCGGTGGGGGTGATGTCGACCAGGTGGAACCTGGCGCCGGAGCGGGAGAATCCGAACAGCTCGTCCGTGCCGGCCGGCCCGCACACCGTCACGGTCACTCCGTGCGCGACCAGGCCCTGTGTCAGGGAGCGCACGTGCGCGCCGATGCCACCGGTGCTGGCGGCCAGGACGAGCACCACGCGCAGCTGGCCCGGTTCAGGGGCGGCCGCGGTGGCCCGGGCGGCGGAATGGTCCACGTCGTCTCGCATCCGACTCGATCAGGTTCGCGCGCCGTGGTGCGAGGATTGCCCGCAGCGGCGCTCGGGACTGGAAAGCCAGTGTCCAGCCGCCACCATGCCAGGTCGGCGGCCCTCTTGGACAGTCGGCGCCACGGGGGCGCGTCGCCGTCGGCCGAGGGCCGCCGCCGACCGGGCGGCGGAGCCGGGGCCGGCCTTGTGAGCCGGGCCCCGGCGGTGCACTCGTGGGTCGGAACCGGGTCCGTCCCAGCGGTGGCCAGGGGGTGTCCTAGCGGTGGCGCGGGGCCCGGGCGGCGGCCAGCAGCTCCTCGGCGTGGGCGCGGCCCAGCTCGGAGTCCTCCAGGCCTGCCAGCATCCGGGAGAGCTCGCGCACCCGCTCCTCGTCGCTGAGCACCTTGACGCCGCTGCGGGTCACCGTGCCGTCGTTGGTCTTCTCCACCACCAGGTGCCGGTCGGCGAACGCGGCGACCTGCGGCAGGTGGGTGACCACCACGACCTGGGCGGACTCGGCCAGCTTGGCCAGCCGGCGGCCGATCTCGACCGCGGCCTTGCCGCCCACGCCAGCGTCCACCTCGTCGAAGAGGTAGGTCGGGACGGGGTCCGCACCGGCGAAGACCACCTCGACGGCCAGCATCACCCGGGAGAGCTCACCGCCCGAGGCGCCCTTGGCGATCGGACGCGGCTGGGCACCGGGGTGCGGTGCCAGCAGCACCTCGACCTCGTCCACGCCGTGCGGGCCGTAGGCGACGGTGCGGCCCTCGATCTCGATCCCGGACAGGTCGTCGACCTGGCTGATCGAGAAGGTGACCCGTGCGTGCGGCATGGCGAGCTCGGCCAGCTCGGCCGAGACGGCCTCGGCGAAGCGGCCGGCGGCGGCCTGCCGGGCGGCCGACACCTCGGCCGCGAGCTCGGCCAACTCGGCGCGCAGCGCGGTCTCCTGGGCACCCAGCTCGTCGATCCGCTCGTCGTCGCCGTCGAGTTCCGCCAGCCGGGCGGAGCCCTCCTCGGCCCAGGCCAGCACCTCGGCGAGGGAGTTCTCCGGGCCGCCGTACTTGCGCAGCAGCTGGGCCAGGACGGCCCGGCGGTCCTCGACCGCAGCCAGCCGGACCGGGTCGGCATCCAGGTCGTCGGCGTAGCCGGCCAGGTCGCCGGCCACGTCGGCGAGCAGGTAGCCCACCTCGTTCAGCCGGTCGGCGAGGGCGGCGAGCCGCTCGTCGTGGTGGCGGACGGCGTCCAGGGCGCGGCGGGCCTGCGCGAGCAGGGTGCCGGCGTCCAGGGCCTCCGGGTCGGCCGGGTCGCCGGCCAGCGCGGCGTGGGCGAGGGTGGCGGCGGAGGAGAGCGCGTCGGCGTGGCCGAGCCGCTCGGCCTCGGCGCCGAGCTCGATGTCCTCGCCGGCGACCGGCTCGGCGGCGGCGACCTCGTCCAGGCCGAAGCGGAGCAGGTCCGCCTCCTGGGCACGCTCGCGGGCCCGGGTGGTCAGCTCCTCCAGGGTGGCGGAGACCTCGCGCAGCCGGCGGTAGACCTCCCGGTAGCGGGCCAGCGGCTCGGCCACCGCCTCGCCCGCGTACCGGTCCAGGGCGCCGCGCTGGCGGGCCGGGCGGAGCAGCCGCTGCTGGTCGGTCTGGCCGTGGACGGCGATCAGGTCCTCGCCGAGCTCGGCGAGCAGCCCGACCGGCACGGCCCGGCCGCCGACGTACGCCCGCGAGCGGCCCTCGGCGGAGACGGTGCGGCTGATCAGCAGCGCGCCGTCGTCCAGTTCGGCCCCCGCCTCGACGGCGCGGGCGGCCACCGGGGAGTCGGCGGGCAGTTCGAGGCGGCCCTCGACCACCGCGCGTCCGCTGCCGTTGCGCACCAGGGCCGGATCGGCCCGGCCGCCGAGCAGCAGCCCGAGGCTGGTCACCACCATGGTCTTGCCGGCGCCGGTCTCACCCGTCACGGCGGTGAAGCCGGGGGCCAGCTCGACCACCGCGTCGTCGATGACCCCAAGATCCCGTATCCGCATCTCGTCCAACACGGAGACGACCTTACGAGGTTCCACCCCCGCTGCGCGACGAGCGACAACGCCGCGCGGCAACTCCGTGCACGCAAGTTCATCCCTTCCGGGAGGTTTGCCCCGGGGTGGGGACGGTGCACCACGGCAGGAAGAACTGCACCAGCGGGCCGATGGCCAGCGCATACGCGACGGTGCCGACCCCGGCGGTGCCGCCGAGCAGGACACCCGCCACCAACACCGTCAGTTCGATGCCGGTGCGGATGAGCCGCAGCGAGCGGCCGGTGCGCCGGTGCAGGCCGGTCATCAGCCCGTCGCGCGGCCCCGGGCCGAACCGGGCGCCGATGTAGAGGCCGGTGGCCAGACCGTTCAGCACGATCGCGGCGGCCATCAGCGCGATCCGGGCCGCCGGCGGGCCGGGCGTGCCGGCCACCCGCAGGGTGAGGTCCATCGCCGCACCGATCACCAGCACGTTGGCCACCGTGCCGAGGCCGGGGCGCTGGCGCAGCGGGATCCAGAACAGCAGGACGAGGGCGCCGCAGATGGTCACCCAGGCGCCCACCGAGAGGCCGGCGCTCCGCTGCAGGCCCTGGTGGAGGACGTCCCAGGGGTCGAGGCCGAGCCCGGAGCGCAGCATCAGCGCCATGCTCGCCCCGTAGAGGGCGAGCCCGACGGCGAGCTGCGGGAGCCGGCGGCCCAGCGCATGGGTGTCGCCGAGCAGGCGGTCGGCGGTGCTCCGGCGCCCGGCCGCCGTCGTGGGCCCGGTGGCCGGGCCCGCGGCAGGGTCGGTGATGCCCGCGGCAGGACCGGTGACGAGGTCGGCACGGTCGGTGGCGGGAGCGGGGGCGGCGGCGGTGGTGGACGGGGGCGGGCTGGTGGTGGCCATCGGTACTCCGGCAGGTGGTACTGACATCACCCGGGGGCAGGGCCCGGACGGTGGCGGACTCGACGGCCGCCCTGCGATGATGACAAGGCCAATGAGGCCCGCTCCAGGGCCAATCCCGAGTAAGTGGACTGATTCCGCCATGGCCGACTGGCACACCACCGTCACCGCCGCCGCGCTCGCCCGGCTGCTCTCCACCGCCCGCCTGCCCGAGCCCGCCACCCGGCGGCCCGCCTACCGCACCCTGGCCGGGCAGATCCGCCTCCTGGTCACCGAGGGCCGGCTGCCGGTCGGCGCCCGCCTCCCCGCCGAGCGCGAACTCGCCCTGGCCCTGCGACTCAGCCGCACCACCGTGGCCACCGCGTACGAGGCCCTGCGCGCCGACGGCTACCTGCACAGCCGCCGCGGCTCCGGCAGCTGGACCGCCCTGCCCGAGGGCGCCCCGCCGCCCGGCGACGCGCTGCACCCGATGCCGCCGGACGAGCAGGGGCGCACCCTCGACCTCGGCGTCGCCGCACTCCCCGCCCCGCAGCCGTTCCTCGGCGCGGCCGCCGCCCGGGCCGTCGAGCAGCTGCCCGCCTACGCCACCGGGCACGGCCACTTCCCCACCGGCGTCCCCGTCCTGCGCGAGGCGGTCGCCCGCCGCTACACCGAGCGCGGACTGCCCACCTCCGCCGACCAGGTCCTGATCACCATCGGCGCGATGGGCGGCCTCCACCTGGTGCAGCGGGCGCTGATCGGAAGCGGCGACCGGGTGGCGGTCGAGGCACCCAGCTACGCCCACACCCTGCAGGCGCTGCGCCGCGGCGGCGCCCGGCTGGTCCCCGTCCCGTACGCCTCCCCGGACGGGCCGACCCGGCCGCCGCGCTGGGACCTCGCCGAGTGGCGCCGGGTGCTGCACGGCGCCGCGCCCAGGGCCGCCTACGTGATCCCCGACTTCCACAACCCGACCGGCGCCCTCGTGGACGAGGAGCAGCGGCGCGAACTGCTGGCCGCCGCCCGCGCCGCGGGCGCGGTGGTCCTGGTCGACGAGACCACCGCCGAACTCGGCTGGGGCGTCGCCGACGACGCCGCCCTCCCCCGCCCGACCGCCGCGCTGGACCGCTCCGCCCAGGTAGTCACGGTCGGCTCGGCGGGCAAGCTGCTCTGGGGCGGTCTGCGGATCGGCTGGGTCCGGGCGGCGCCCGCCCTGGTCCGCCGCCTCGCCGCCGAGCGCGTCTACAGCGACGTCGGCGCCCCGGTCCTGGACCAGCTGATCGCCGCGGAACTGCTCGGCGAGCCGCTGGAGGCCGTCCGCGCCCACCAGTTGGCCAGGCTGCGGGCGGGCGCCGACGCCTTCTCCGACGCCCTGCGCACCCGCCTGCCCGACTGGCGCTACGCGCCGCCGCCCGGCGGACTCGCCTTCTGGGTCTCCACCGGCGGCCTCTCCGGCGCGGCGCTCGCCCGGGCCGGGGAGCAGGTCGGCGTGCGGATCGCCGCGGGCAGCCGCTTCGGCGCGGACGGCGCGTTCGAGCACCACATCCGGATTCCGCTCACCGTGCCCGCCGCGGCCGTCCCCGCCGCCGTCGACCGGCTCGCCAAGGTCGCCGCGCGGGCCGCCGCTGGCGGGCGTTGGCGCGACGCCGCCGACGAGGGCCAGCCACTGGCTGTTTGACGCTTCGTCAATTCACTGTCTCGGCAGGGACGGTGACCGACCCTGCGCGGCGAACGGGGGCGGGATCGCGACGGACCCCGCCCCCACCGGCTCAGTGCGTGTCGTGCCGGCCGCGCCAACCCGTCACCGGAAGCGCGAACTTGGCCACCAGCCGGTCGGTGAACGGCGCCCGGTGCAGCCGCGCCAGCCGCACCGGCGTCTGCCCCCGGCGCACCTCGACCCGCGCCCCGGCCGGCAGCTCCACCGAACGGCGGCCGTCGCACCAGAGCACCCCGTGCGGGGTCTTCGGCTGCACCTCCACCGCCAGCACCGAGTCCGGCGAGGTCACCAACGGCCGGGCGAACAGCGCGTGCGCGCTGATCGGCACCATCAGCAGCGCCTCCACCTCCGGCCAGACCACCGGCCCGCCGCCGGAGAACGCGTACGCCGTCGACCCGGTCGGCGTCGCGCAGACCACCCCGTCGCAGCCGAAGTTGGACACCGGGCGGCCGTCCACCTCGGTCACCACCTCCAGCATCCGCTCCCGGGACGCCTTCTCGATCGACGCCTCGTTCAGTGCCCAGTCGTGGTGCAGCACGTCACCGTTGGTCCGCACGATCACGTCGAGGGTCATCCGCTCCTCGACCTCGTAGTCGGCGTCGACCACCCGCTCGACCACCACGGCGAGGTCGTCCCGCTCGGCCTCGGCGAGGAAGCCGACCCGGCCCAGGTTGATGCCGAGCATCGGGAGCCCGTGCTCACGCGCCAGCTCTGCGCCGCGCAGCAGCGTCCCGTCGCCGCCCGCGACCAGGATCAGCTCGCAGCCGTCGGCGGCCCCCGGCCCACCGGGCACCCGCTCCACGCCGTCCGGCAGATCCAGGTCCACCGCCTCGGCGGCGAGCAGCCGGATCCGGATCCCCGCCTTGAGCAGGCCGTGCACCAGGCCCTCGACACTGCGCAGCGCGGCCTCCCGGCCGGTGTGCGCGATCAGGAAAACCGTCCGCTCGTCGCTCATGCGCCCACCTCGCTGCCCCTGCCGCTGCTTCCGTCGCTTCCGCTGCTGACACCGCTGCCGATTCTGCTGCGGTCGCCGGTGCCGAGGCCGTGGCCCCGCCCGACCGCCGCCCCGCGAGACGCGCTCCCCGCGACGATCCGCTCCCGGCTCCCCGCCGGGAGTACCCCCATGATTCGCCCGCTCATGCCAGCTGCCCTCTCCCTACGTCGGCCGGGTCGCCGTTGGCCGGTGCGGCCGCGTTGACCCAGCATGACGGACCGGACGTCCGCAGAGCAGCCTATCCGGGGCCCTCCGCAACGGCCCGGTCCGCGTCCGCCGGATCCAACTGCGGTGCACCCCGGCGCAACCAGAGGAAGTACTCGACGTTCCCGGACGGACCGGGCAGCGGGCTCGCGGTCACCGCGCGCACGCCCAGCCCGAGCTCCCACGCCTGTCCCGCGACCTGGCGCACCATCTCGGCCCGCAGCTGCGGGCTGCGCACCACTCCGCCGCTGCCGAGACGCTCCTTGCCGATCTCGAACTGCGGCTTGACCATCAGCACCAGGTCCGCGTCCTCGGCGGCGCAGCCGGCCAGCGCGGGCAGCACCAGTCCCAGCGAGATGAAGGAGAGGTCGCCGACCACCAGGTCGACCGGCGTCCCGCCGATCAGCTCCAGGGTCAGCTCGCGCACGTTGGTGCGGTCCATCACCGTCACCCGCTCGTCGCTCTGCAGCGACCAGGCGAGCTGCCCGTAGCCGACGTCCACCGCCAGCACCTGCACCGCCCCGGCGCGCAGCAGCACGTCGGTGAACCCGCCGGTGGACGCGCCGGCGTCCAGCGCCCGGCGGCCCTCGACCACCAGGCCCTGCGGTACGAAGGCGGCGAACGCCCCGGCCAGCTTGTGGCCGCCGCGCGAGACGTAGTCGGGGTCGTTCTCGTCCTTCGCCACCACGACCGCCGCCGAGGTCTCCACCTGGGTGGCCGGCTTGGTCGCGGTGGTGCCGCCGACGGTCACCCGGCCGGCCGCGATCAGCTCGGACGCGTGCTCCCGCGACCGGGCCAGCTTGCGGCGGACCAGTTCCGCGTCGAGACGGCGTCGTGCCACTGCCACTGGTGTTTCAGCTCCTACGGATGGGTCGTGCGGGTCAATCCCGGTCGAGCGCGGCCAGCGTGTCGGTGAGCCGCTGGTGAACATCTTCGTACACCGCGACGTGCGCCCCGGTCGGCACCCCGTCCAGTGCCGCCAGCCGGGCCAGCCCGGCGTCGACCGCCGGGTGGCCGGTCGGGGTCAGCTCGACGCCGATCGGGAGCGGCTCGCCGCCCAGCGGGTCGGCGACGTCGAGGACGGCGGGGGCGGCGGGGGCGGCGGGGGCGGCGAGGTCGCCCGGACGGTCCGGGGTGTCGGGCTCGGGGTCGAGGTCGCGATCAGGCATCGGGCTTCTTCGTCGTGCTGGTCTTCCGGACGGTGGTCTTCTTGGTCGCGGTCCGCTTGGCGGGAGCCTCCTGCCCCGCCGCGGTCTTCTTGGCGACCGTCCGCTTGGCAACCGTCTTCTTGGCCGCGGTCTTCTTGGTGGCGGCCTTCTTCACCGGGGCCTTCTCGGCAGGCGCCGTACCGGCCGCCGCCTTCTTCGCCGCCGCCTTCTTCTCGGCGGCCTTCCCGGCCGGCGACTTCCCGGCCGGCGACTTCCCCGTCTGCGCCGGCTTCGCGGCCACGGTGTTCCCCGCCGCCGGGTCGGGCTCCGGGGCCGCCTTCGGCTCCGGGGCCGTGCGCGCCGGCGGCACCGGCGGATCGACCTCCACCGGCGCGTCCACCTCCACCCGCTCGGCCACTATCGACTCGGCGCCCGCCCGGGTGGCCGGCGCGGCCGGCTCCTCCCCCTTCTCCCAGCCCCGCCCGAACAGCCCGTCCGCACGCGGCGCCGGCGCCGGCTCCTCCGCGGCCGACGTCCTCGCCGCGGGCACGGCCTCCCCCTCGACCTCGCGCAGCTTGCTCTCCAGGTAGGCGAGCACCACCCCGACCTTGGTCACCTGGTCGCCGACCTTCTCGAAGGCCCGCTCGACCTCGCCCCGCGCCACGCCCACCGCCAGGTCCACCCCGGCCCGGCCCGCGGTCACCGCCTCCTCGACCAGCGTCTGCAGCGCCTTGGGGGACGGCGGGAACTGTCCGCCGAGCTTCCGCTCCACCCCGGCGACATCCACCCCGGTCTTCTCCAGCAGCTCGGCCGCCGTCCCGACGACCCGCTTGCCGACCTCCTCCACCAACCCGGCGGCGACCTCCACCACTCCCCGCACCGTCTTCGGCAGCATCCGGGTGCCTCCTAAGCGCCTCTGCGCATCGTTCTGTCGCCGTGGCACCCGGACCCGTTCCGGGCACCCACTGACGACGCTACAGCCAAAACCGTGCTGGGGTACCGTGGCCCCGCAGTCACCGCCACCGTCGTACAGGGAGTGGACCAGCCGCCATGGCCAACGCCGAGGAGTGCCGCGCGGCACTGGAACAGCTCAGCAGGAACATGGCCCGGTCCACCGGCGACGTCCGCAAGGCCGCCGCCCTCGACCGCTCGCTGACCTGCCGGATCACCGACCTCGACCTGACCTTCTCCGGCCGGCTGCGCGACGGCCGGATCCAGGACGTCACCGAGGCGCCCGGCCCGCCCGCCGCGAAGGCGGAGATCCGGCTCACCATGAGCAGCGACGACCTGGTCGCCCTCGTCGACGGCAGGCTCAACTTCGCGTCGGCCTGGGCCACCGGCCGGGTCAAGCTGGAGGCCGGCTTCCGCGACCTGCTGCGGCTGCGCACCCTGCTCTGACCCGGCCCGCGCGACTGTGCCTCGCCCTACGGGCGCTCTGCTTCGTCCTACGGGCGCCCGGGCTCAGAAGCCCAGCTCGGCCAGCGCCTTCCGCCCGTCCACCGGCTCGCCGCCCGCGTCCAGCGCCGTCCACGCCGCCGCGCAGAGCGCCCGCAGGCCGTCCCAGCGGTCCTCGCCGGTGGCCGTCAGCCGCAGCTCGCCGTCCTGCACCACGGCCACCCAGCCGCCGCAGCCGAAGCCCCCGTCCGGCTGACCGACCGTCGCGGAGTGCGGCACCAGCAGCCCGCGCAGGTCCGCGGACAGGTAGGTCGGCCGGTGCTCCGCCGGCGCGGCGAGCAGCTGCGCCGGCGTGGTGACGCCGGTGAAGACCAACAGGCTGTCCACCCCGCCGTTGAACGCGCCCTCGATGTCCGTGTCCAGCCGGTCCCCCACCACCAGCGGCCGCCGCGCCCCCGTACGCAGCACCGTCTCGCGGTGCATCGGCGGCAGCGGCTTGCCCGCCACCTCCGGCTCCACTCCGGTCGCCGCCCGGACCGCCGCGACCAGCGTGCCGTTGCCCGGCGCGATGCCGCGCGCCTGCGGGACGGTCAGGTCCAGGTTGGACGCCACCCACGGCAGACCGCGCTGGATCGCGAACGAGGCCTCCGCCAGGTGCTGCCAGCCCACCGAGGGGTCGAAGCCCTGCACCACCGCGAGCGGCTCCTCGGCCAGCGTGCGTACGGGCACCAGCCCGCGCTCGGCCAGCGCCTCCTCCAGGCCCGCGCCGCCGACGACCAGCACCTTCGCCCCGGCCGGGACCTTCTCGGCCACCACGCGAGCGGCCGCCTGGGCCGAGTTGATGACGTCGCCGGGCTCGGCGGCCACGCCCAGCTCGGTCAGGTGCTCGGCCACCACCCGGGGCGGACGGGAGGCGTTGTTGGTCACGTAGGCCAGCCGCATCCCGGCCGCCCGGGCCGCGTCCAGCGACTCCACCGCGTGCTCGATCGCGTCCGGCCCGGCGTAAACGACGCCGTCGAGGTCCAGCAGGGCCGTGTCGTACGCCTCGGTGAGCGGGCGGCCGCTCCCGCCGGGGGCGGTCCGTCGCACGGTGGTGGCCGTCTCGGTCATGCCTGCTCTACCTCATTCACTGGGTCGCTCACTCGTTCGTTCCCGGGTCGGGGCCCCGCCCGTCCGCGCCGCCCGGGTCCGTGCCCCCGCGGTCCTCCCTGCCGCCCGGCGGCAGGGAGGACGGCCCCTCGGAGGCCTCCGGGGGTTCCAGGTAGCCCGGCGCCCCCGGCAGCAGCGGGCCGAACGCCCCGGCGCGGGCGGCCAGGGTCGCCCGGGTCTGCCGCAGCGCGGCCCGGTAGTGGTCGGTCTCCGGCCGCATCGCCACGGCCAGCGCCAGGTGCTCGGCGGACGTCTCGAAGTCGCCCAGCCGGGCCGCCGCGACGCCCCATCCGAACTGAGCGTAGTCGTCCGACGGATCGGCCAGGGCGACGGCCCGGAAGTTCTCCAGCGCCGCCGCGTAGGAGCCGGCGTCGAACTGCGCCCTCGCCAGCGTCTCCCGGATGCTGCGCGAGTGCGGCTCCGCCGCGGCCGCCCGCGCCAGCAGCTGCTCGGCCGCCGCCGGGTGCCCCTGCGCCAGCAGCCGGCCACCGCGGCGGAACCAGTCGTACACGTCCCCCACGGGCTCCCCCGCCCGGTCCGGCTCCGGCACTCCGCCGCCCCCGCCGGGCGTGCCCGCGCCCGCGCCGGGACCCGTGCCCTCGGTACCCGAGACGGCCGCCTCGTGCGACGCCTCGCCCCCGCCTGTCCGATCGTCCACGCCGTACCTCGCCCTCGGTCACGACACCCGCCCACCGACCAGCACGGGTGTTCCGATCTCTGAACAACGCGTACCCGGTTACGATGCCCAGAATGAGCGCACCCAGTGCAGAAAGCGGAGCGGAGTCTCCGCAGGGCGGCCCCGGCGATCCCGGGCACGTCGCCACTGCAGGCCTGTCCCTGTTCCCCTTCCGAGGCCTGCGTTACGTCCCCGACCGGGTCGGAGCGCTGGCTGCCGTGACCTCGCCACCGTACGAC
Source organism: Kitasatospora sp. NPDC090091 (assembly GCF_044747365.1). Lineage (NCBI taxonomy): Bacteria > Bacillati > Actinomycetota > Actinomycetes > Kitasatosporales > Streptomycetaceae > Kitasatospora > Kitasatospora sp. NPDC090091. The sequence continues at coordinate 2,817 of NZ_JBIVDY010000027.1, read as the reverse complement.
GTGGTCGATCCCGGCCGACGGCTCGACCTGGAGACCGCCGACCCGCACAACGTGGTCCGGCTGATCCTCCCGCGCCCCGAGCCGGACGAGCCCGGCGACCGCCCGGACCGCGACACCCGGTACCGCCACGCCGCCCGCCTGCTGCGCGACTGGCAGCGCGAGGGCGTCCTGGCTCCCGATCCGGTGCCCGCGCTGTACGTCTACGAGCAGCGGGTGCCCGCCGCCGGCGACTCGCCCGAGCTGCTGCAGCGCGGCCTGATCGGCGCGCTCGCCGTCAGCGGCAGCGAGGCCGCCGTCGTCCTCCCCCACGAGGACGTGATGCCCAGACCGGTCGCCGACCGGGTCGGCCTGATGCGCACCACCCGCGCCAACCTCGAACCGCTGCTGCTCACCTACCGGGGCAACGGCGGCGCGGCCGGCGTGGTCGAGCGCGCCGTCCGGGGCGAACCGCTGCTGACCACCACCACCTCGGACGGCACCCACCACCGGCTCTGGGCCGTCACCGACGTCGCCGAGATCGCCGAGGTCAGCCGCGACCTCTCCACCTGCCGCGCGCTGATCGCCGACGGGCACCACCGCTGGGAGATGTACCTGCGGCTCCAGCGCGAGCACCGCCACCTGCCGCGCAGCCCCTGGGACCGCGGACTGGTACTGCTGGTCGATACCGCCCGCTACCCGCTCCAGGTCCGGGCGATCCACCGGGTGCTGTACCGGCTGACGATCTCCGAGGCGCTGGAGAAGCTCGGCGACCGCTGGCAGGTCAAGGAGGTCCCCGGCCCCCTGGAGACCGCCCTGCAGGCGCTCGCCGAACAGAAGCGGCACGGCGGCAGCAGCTTCGTGCTCACCGGCGGCGACGGCACCTACTGGCTGGTGAGCGAGCCCGACGAGACCCTGCTCGACGCCACCGTCCCGCACGACCGGCCGGAGGAGTGGCGTCGCCTGGACGCGACCGTCCTGCACGCCACCCTGCTCGACCACACCTGGCGCATCCCCGACGGGCCCGACGACATCGGCTACCTGCACACCGCCGTGGCCGCCGAGCGCGAGGCCGCCCGCAGCGGCGGCACGGCGGTGCTGCTGCACCCTGTGCGCGAGAGCGTGGTCCGCCGGCTCGCCGAGCAGGGCGTCACCATGCCCCGCAAGTCGACCTCCTTCGGCCCCAAGCCGGCCACCGGGTTGGTCCTGCGCAACCTCGAACTGGGCTGAGAGCGGCTCCCGGTCAGCGTCCGGCCCGGACGGCCGCGGACAGCGAAGAGGCCCTGCCTCCACCACGGGATTCCGTGGTGGAGGCAGGGCCTCAGCCGTTACCGGGTGCCGTCAGGCCTCAGGCCTTGGCGTCGGTGGACCGCTCCGGCACGACGCCGTCGAAGTCCTCGTCGATCTCCACGTCGTCCTCGTCGTAGAACTCCTCGACGTCTTCCTCGTCCTCGAAGATCTCCCGCTCGTCCGGCACGCCGCCGCGCGACTTCGCCGCAGCGGGGGCCTCGGCCTGCTCGGCGTCCTCCTCCAGCTCCGGGTCGAGCGCGTCCACGAACTCCAGGCCGTCGATCTCGGCGAGGCGCTCGGAGGCGTTGGTCGCGCCGTCGGGGTCGGCCTCGGCGGCCTTGGCGAACCACTCGCGGGCCTCCTCGCCACGGCCGGCCGCGATCAGCGCCTCGGCGTAGGCGTACCGCAGGCGCGCGGTCCACGGGTGCACCGTGCTGGAGGCCAGCTCCGGGCTCTGCAGGGTGACCACGGCCGCGTCGAACTGCTCCATGTCGGAGCGGGCGCCGGCCGCGACCAGGCGCATCTCGACCTGGCCGGCCTTGTCCAGCTGCTTCACCTCGGGCTCGCCGGCCATCGCCAGCGCGCGCTCCGGACGGCCGAGGCCGCGCTCGCAGTCCGCCATCACGGGCCACAGGTCGGCGCGACCGGTCATCCGACGGGCGGCGCGGAACTCGGTGAGCGCCTCGGAGTAACGCTGCGTCATGTACGAGGCGAAACCGGCCGCCTCGCGGACGGCGGCAACACGGGAGGCCAGCCGCAGCGCAACGCGGGAGTACTGGTAGGCCTCCTCCGGCTCACCGTCCAGCAGGCGGGCGACCATCACCAGGTTGCGGGCGACGTCGTCGGCCAGCGTCTTGGGCAGGCTCTTGAGCTCCTGGCGCACGTCCGCGTCGAGCTCGAAGCCGGTGACATCCTCCGGGATCGGCAGGCGCTTGACCGGCTCGTAGTTGCCACGGCGGTCGTCGTAGTCCCGGCCACCGCGGTCGTCGCGGTCGCGGTACGACGGGCGGTCGTCACGGCGCGGGCGGTCGTCACGGCGGAAGCCGCCACGGTCGTCACGGTCGCGGTTGAAGCCGCCGCCCTGGGGGCGGTCGTCGCGACGGTAGCCACCGCCCTGGGGGCGGTCGTCACGGCGGAAGCCACCGCGGTCGTCACGGTCACGGTTGTAACCGCCGGAGGGGCGGTCGTCGCGACGGAAACCGCCGCCCTGCGGACGGTCGTCGCGACGGAAGCCGCCGCGGTCGTCACGGTCACGGTTGAAGCCGCCGCCCTGGGGGCGGTCGTCACGACGCGGACGGTCGTCCCGGTCGTCACGACGGAAACCGCCGGACGGACGGTCGTCGCGACGGAAACCGCCGCCCTGCGGACGGTCGTCACGGCGGAAGCCGCCGCGGTCGTCACGGTCACGGTTGTAACCGCCGGACGGACGGTCATCGCGACGGAAACCGCCACCCTGCGGACGGTCATCGCGACGGAAACCGCCACCCTGCGGACGGTCATCGCGGCGGAAGCCGCCACGGTCGTCACGGTCACGGTTGAAGCCGCCGCCCT
>NZ_JBIVDY010000026.1:0-125793 GCF_044747365.1 Kitasatospora sp. NPDC090091 | reverse complement strand
GGTGCGGGGGTTCCCCCCCCGGGGGGGGGGGCCCCCGGGGGGGGGGGGGGGGGCGGGGGGGGGGCGGCCGGGCCCCCCCCACCCCACCTTCACCGGCCGGGCCGTGGACGGCCCAGCCTGGCCGCCTCACCGATTTATGACAGCTGATGCCCGTAACAGCTGAATGCCCGTTATGCACCCCACCAGGTGCTGCACCGCTTGGACGGGTTGACCCTGAGAGGGTGACCGTCAGAACTTGGGTAGTGGTGCGACCGGCAAGGTATGCCGGGGCCGAGGACACAGGACCCGTAGACTATCCGCGCCGAAGTTGGCTGTCCCTCCCAGAGCGTTTCCAGGTGGACCCCGGTGAGCACTGGTTGAGGTTCAGGCCGGCAGGACGAAGTGACCGAGGGTCACTTGACCTACCGTCCTCGATGGGAAGCCACGTAACTACTTAGAAGACACCGCGGGACGTTTCCGCTGGTCAAGTGCCATTTTTGGGCCATATGAACACACGTCCACAGGTGTACTACGGGCTGAATCTTCATGATCAATACACGCCTGGACGTATCTTCGCGCATCAAATCTGACGGATCGTCAACAGTTACGCAGAGTGGCAGGCGTGCGCTGATGGACGTCCCATGCATTCCCCAGTACACGCCTGGACATGTACTCCGCTGCGCTGCGAATACACCCCTGGGCGTGTACTCGCCTCCTCAGGGACTTGGAGTACACGCCCAGAGGTGTACTGCGAGTTCAAATGTGCGGCCCAGTGCACAACCGTGGTGCACCCCAGCGCACATCCGAGGAGGCAGCCAGCGACAGAAGCTGGGCAACCAGCAAGGATCTCGGCGCCATTGCCCAAGCAGTCAAGGAGGCTTCCACGTGGGCCTGTTCAACGCAGCTGGCACTCGCATCACGAGGGCGGGGTTCCCAGCTACCCCGGTCGTTGATCGGGTGATGATCGTTACCGCTGACATCTACGCCACCCGCCGGTTCGCCGAGGGGGACAAGAAGCCTGAGGGGTCGATCCGCACAATCGCCTTCCGTGCGGGCGCGCTGATCAAGGAGTCGGAGATCGCGAAGCTCTTCCCCGCACCGACGATCACCGCAGTTCTGCCATCCACCGGGCCGGCCGCCGGCGGGACCGTCGTGACGATCACCGGTACGAATCTCGACGGCACGACGGCCGTGACGTTCGGTGGCACCGCCGGGACGTCGCTCACCATCGTGTCCGACACCACCGTCAAGGTGACCACCCCGGCCAAGGGCGCCGGTGCCGTCGACATCGTCCTCACCGACGACGCCGGCTCCGTAACGAAGGTGGGCGGCTTCACCTACTCCTGATCGGCCCGCAGAGTGGCCGTTGGCCCGGCGCGACACAAGCCCGGGCCAACCGCCACCCTGCTGACTCCCGAACAGCCGACGTGGTGAAGGACCCCCTCCATGACGACTTCCTCCCGCAGCCGCAAGCCCGCTGCCGACGCCCCCACCTCCGCTACCCCGGACACCGATGCACCCGAGGCGAGCACTCCCGTACCCGCGGCGGCCCCGCTGGAGCCCCCGACCGAGGCGGCCCCCGACCCGCTGCCCACGCAGCTCACCGAGGTCGAACGGGTACCCGTCGCGGAGGCCCTGCCCGAGGTGATCAACGGCCTGATCATCGACTCCGACACCCGTCAGCCACCGACCGACCTGGACACCGTCTTCGAGCGGGTCACCCCGCATGGCACCACGGTGGTCAGCACCATCCGCCTGGTTGAGAACCAGACCGACCCGTACGGGCGGACCCGCACCACCCTCCTGACTGCCCAGGGAGCCCAGCTGTCGACCGAGGCTGCCCAGCTGATCATGCAGCGGCTGCGCGACCAGGCCGATGCCCGGCACGCCATCAACCAGTAGGGAACCCATGGTGTCAACGCTCGACTGGCATGCCACGCACGGCGGCGCCCGGTACGACCCGGCCGCTGCCGGCGGGACCGTCACCTCGCTGACCCTTCACGACACCCCGGACCGCACCGGCCAGGCGGCCGCGACCATCCCGGCGCCCGCACCCCTGAGGCCCGGGACGTACCGGTTCACGATTCCTGACGCCCTCCCGGCCGGCCGCTACTGGGGCAGCGTCGTCTTCACCCCCGCCACCGGCGCAGCCGCGGCAGCGGACCGCACGGTCCGCATCGACCTGCCGACCGGAACCGGCCTGGTGGCCTCCCCCGAGGAGGTCGCCGAGAAGGTCGGCATCCCGCTGCCGCTCACCGTGGTGCAGCGCGAGACGCTACGAACGGCGATCGAGGACGCCCAGGCGGATGTGGAGACCTACCTGGTGCGCCCGCTGGTACCCAAGCTGGCCGCGCTGAGCGGTGTCCGCCCGGAACCGGGGCTGGACCTGGCAACGTGGCAGGCGTGGGCGTACTGCGGGCCGGACGATGACTTCACGGTGGACGGCTGGACCCTGCGGCCGGACGGCACCTATGACGTGCAGCTGAGGGTTGGCCTGGACGGGGCTGCCGAGCGCCCGATCCGCCGGTTCGTCGTAGCGCACGCCGCCGAGTCGATCCGCAATACCCCGGCGTCCGGCACCGGCAGCGGCCGACGGGTGTCATCGCTGTCGGCCGAGGGCCAGTCGATCAGCTACGAGAGCGCGCCGTCGGCCGGCCAGGCCGGAGCACTCCCTGTTCTGGCGACGCTCGACGGCTACCGGGAGCCGCCGGTGTACGTGCGGCCGCGGGCTGCGGCCGCGCCCTGGCCGTACGGCGGGACGGTCTCGCTGTGGCGGTGATCCTCCCGAACCGGCGCTTCACCGCCCACGTCGCGCCCCACCCCTGGGCGCGCGACGCACACGGCCTGCCGGTACCGCCGCCTCCCGGCAGCGTGTCCGCCACCGGCGCGGTGCTGCCGGGCGCAGCCGTTCAGCAGACGGACGGCTCGTGGTCGCTACGGGCCGATCCGCAGCAGTGGCCTCTTCGTCCCGGGGACCGGCTCGTGGACGGCGACGAATCATGGACGGTCACCTCCGCCCGGCTGTGCGCAGTTCCGGTGGATGGGGCGGCCGACTACATCGCGGTCACCGCGACGCTCGATCCGCCGCAGGTGCCGTGATGGCCGAGTTCACGCCGGTACCGGGCCTCGAAGCCCTGGTGGCAGCCATGATCGCTCCGGAGGTCGGCGAGATCGCAGACAAGGTCGCCGCCCAGGCCCGGCGCCTCGCACCGCCGACCAAGCAGTGGATCACCGTCGGCGACGACCGGGTGCGGCACACCCACGTCCAGACCGAGGGCCAGAGCGTTCCGGACAACCTGCGCTTCGAGGTCCCGTCGATGGACTGGGACCGCCGCCACAGAGGCCTCGGTGCCCACACCTACATGAAGGCACCGCGCGACCAGACCAGCCGCGCCGTCGCCAACATCAAGAACTGCCGCTGCCACACCACGCTCGACCCCGCCGGCATCTCCCGAGGCATCAACAGCGGGCCTCCGATCGTCGCCGGCAACCGCGTCACCGTGACCGTCGTCTGCGAAGGCGACCTGGTGGTGCAGGCAGAGCTCGGCGACGTCTACCCGGGCGGCCTGGTCGCGGCCGGCGCCCACTTCATGGCGCGGGCCACCCGCACGGTCTCCGCCGAGTACGCGTAGCGGCGTCACCGGGGCGCAGCGCCGTGTCCTGGGGGCGACGCTAGCGACCGGGCCGGGCACAGTGCACGGCCATGGCTACCAACTCCACCAGCAAGAACCCGCCCGCCGCCGACCAGCCGGCCCCGTCCGGCGACCCGGGCACCCCGACCGTCGTCGGCCCGCCGCTCGGAGCCGGCCAGGACCCGGAGAAGGTCCGGCTCGCCCACCACCTGGTCATCTCCGGCCGGGACTACCTGCCCGGCACGGAGGTCCTGGTCTCCCCGGACTACGCCCGCCAGCTGCGCGTGAACGGCTACGTCGCCCGCGAGCCGGCCCGCCGCTGATGGCCGACCCTGACCTGCTGACCGTGGCCGCCGTCGACCCTGTCGCGGCGGCCCTCACCCACCTGCGCCACCACCCGGTCGTAACGCAGGCCTTCGGCGGCGCCGATCACATCTCCGGCCTCGTCGAAGCGCCGTGGCCGCGACTTCGGGTCCTGCCCGGCCCGGGCGGCGACCTGCGCGGCCTGCGCTGGGACACCGTCGGCGAGGTCACCATCGAGGCCATCTCTGACCCGGCCGGCTGGCCCGGGTCCGCCGAGCTGCGCCGCCTCACCCTGCTGGCCGCGGCCGCCCTGATCGAGCTGCCCAACGTCGACCCGCCGCCGCCCGGGCCGGTGGTCAGCCACGTCCGGCCGACCAGCCCCGCCCCGGCCTTCACCGAACTCACCTCCGGCGCCATCCGCTACAGCCTCACCCTCCAGCTCGTCATGCACCCCTGACCCCAGGACGCGACACAAGGCCGGGCAGCCCTGCACCGTCTCCTCGTCCAACCCGCAGCGGACCCGAGGAGCGACTTGAGCACGCCCGTGAAGACCAACGCCGCCGAGACGCTCGTTCCCGGCCGCTTCTACCTCTGGCTGGCGCCGGTCGGCACCGCGGCACCTGCCGATGCCACCGCGGCGATGCCGGCCGGCTGGCGCAGCGTCGGCCACACCACCGAGGACTCCCTGAAGTTCAACTCCGAGCCCAACTTCGAGCAGCTGAAGTCCGCCCAGTCCGACTTCCCCGTCCGCAACTTCCAGACCAGCGACTCCGCCACCGTGGAGATGGACCTCCTCCAGTGGAACGCGCCGAACTTCAAGGCCGTCTACGGCGGCGGCACGATCAGCGAGATCACCCCAGCCGGCGCCGGCGCCGGCGTCAAGCACTACAAGTTCGTCCCGCCGCGCATCGGTGAGCGCGGTGAGATCGCCGCGCTCCTCGAGGTCTTCGACGGCGGGCGTCACTACCGGTTCGTCTACCCGAAGGCCATGCAGCTGGAAGGCGTCTCCACCGACCTGCAGAAGGGCGCCGGATCCAAGCTACCGCTGCGCCTGGGCATCCTCGGCGGCGACGACACCGACCCCTGGTACCTGCTCACCGACGACCCGGCGTTCAAGGAGTCCTGACCCGGCCAGCGGTCGCCACAAGCCCACGGCCTGTGCGACCTTCCCGCCCCGAAGCCGCCGCACCAGCAGGGAGACCCCTTGAATGACATCCTGATCGACCTCGACGCGCCGAAGCGCGAGGTCGCCTACCCCGACGGCATCCCGGTCCTCCTCGGCGGGGAGACCTTCACCTTCCCCGCCGAGCTCCCGCTCGAAGCCCTCGACCCGCTGCTCGCCGGCAACCTCGACCTGATGGGCATCGCCGCGCAGGTCATCAACGACGAGAAGAACAACAACATCGCCGGCGGCATCGTCGACCTGCTGCTCACCCGCCCCCACCTGCCGCGGACCTTCCTGGGCGCGATGCGCGACGTCTACCTGCGCCTGCTCGGCCCGGACCAGTTCGTGCGCTTCCAGGACAAGAAGCCGTCCATCCCGGACTACGTCCGCCTGACCAAGGCGCTGATCAAGGCGTACGGGGTGAACCTGGGAAAGCTCTCCGGGTCGCCGACGTCGCCCGCCGCCGGTGGGACGACCTCGAGTACGACCTCTCCCACTACCACCAGCGAGACGCCCGCGACCTCTGGCGCCGCCCCGGCGACCCCGCCCACCTCGGAGCCCGCCGCCTCGTAGTCCTGGTCGACGGTCTACCCGAGCAGGCCCGCACCCGCCGCACCGCCGGCGAGCGCGCCTGGTGGGGCTTCCAGGAAGAGCTCCTGGCCCAACTGCTCGAAGTGACCTCGGTCTACGCCGCCGATAAGCGGCTTGCCGAGCCGCTGACCGTTCCCCGGCCGAACAACATCCACCCCGCGGCCACCGCACCGCCACCCGCCGCCGAGTCGGGCTTCCGAAAGATGCTCGCCGCGGCCTCCACCCGAGGAAAGGTCATTCCGCATGGCTGAGGGCCAGCTTGCCGGCCGCCTCGTCGTCGAGGTGGAGGCCTCGCTCGCCGGCTTCGCCCGCAGCCTGCGCACCAAGGTCGACGAGGCCTCCGCGGGCGTCAAGGCCGCCATCGGCGTCGACGTCGACAGCGAGGGCCTGCGCGACCGGCTCAAGGCCGTCGTCCAGGAGGCAGCCGCCGGGCTGACCGCCCGCCTCAAGGTGACCGTCGACCGCGAGCACCTGCGCGACGACCTCGAAGGCGCCGTCGACCATGCCGTCGGAAACGTCCGCGCGAAGATCAAGGCCACCCCCGACGAACACGCCTTCCGTGAGGAACTGGCCCGGGTCGTCACGGCGGCCGCCAACGACCCGTCCACCCGCATCCGGCTGCGCCCGGACGTCGACCAGCGCGGCCTGGTCGACGCGGTCCGCCGCCGGGTGCAGGCCGCGGACGCCGATGTCGCCCAGAGCGGCGGGGTCAGCATCCCGTTCAAGCTGCCCGGGCGCGCGATGTTCCTCGGAGCGATCCTTACCCTGGTGCAGCCCGCGGTCGGCGCGCTCGCCCAGCTCGGCGCCGGCCTCACCGCCATGGTCGGCTCGGCCCTGCCCGCGGTGAACACCTTGGGCGCGCTGCCGGGCATCCTGGTCGCACTCGGCGCCGGTCTGCTGAGCACGAAGGCCCTGTTCGGCGGTGTCGGAACCGCTGCGCAGGCCCTCGCACAGCGGCTCGCCTCGGTGCGCGACGGCACCACCATGAGCGCCGCCGAGTTCACCAAGATGAACGCGGCCATCGCCGCCGTCGCCCCCTCCGCGCGCGACAGCATCACTGCGGTCCTGGGCTTCCAGGACGCCTGGAAGAAGATCAAGACCGACGCGCAGGAACGTTTCTTCTCGCGGATCTCCGGTGAGCTCACCCCACTGGGCAACACGCTGCTGCCGCTGGTCCGCGACCAGCTCAACGGCGTTGCCGGCGTCGGCGACCGCTTCGCCACCAGCGCCGCCCGCTGGATGCAGACCCCGGTCTTCCGCGCCGACGCCGCCGCGGTCGTCCGCTCCAACACCAAGGTGCTGGGCCTGATGAGCCTGGCATTGGGCGACGTCGGACACGCCACCGAAGACGTCCTGGTCTCGAGTGGCCCGTTCGTCGAGCGCCTGGCCGAGGCCACCCGCCGCGGTGCACAGTGGGCCCGCAACGCGGCCTCCGCCGCCCGAGAGAACGGCTCTCTCAACCGGGCGATGAACGAGGGCGCCGATGTCGCCTCCTCCCTCGGCCGCTCGATCCGCAGCCTCGGCAAGGGCCTCGGCGGCATGTTCGCGGCCGGCCGGGACTCCGGGAACTCGTTGCTGGCCGGGATGGAGAAGACGCTCGACCGGTTCGACAAGTGGGCGCACTCCGACGAAGGCCAGTCCAAGATGAAGGACTACTTCGACCAGGCACTGCCCGGCGCCCGGGAGATGATCGGCCTGGTCGGCGACCTCGGCCGCGGCCTGGCCCGGCTCGGCGCCGACGGCGGCATCGCCACCCTCGTCTCACAGATCCGCATCCAGCTCGTTCCCGCGATTGGCGCGCTGATCAACGGACTCGGCAGCCTCGGCCCGCACGTGGTCGGTGTCCTGTCCAACATCGCCGAGATCATCGGCCGCCTCGCCTCCGGCGCCTCCGCCTTCGGCCCTCTCCTGGCCGTCTTCTCCGGCCTCGCCAATATCGTTGCTGTCCTGCTGCGCACAGTGCCAGGCCTTTCCACCGCGCTTGGCGGCCTTCTCGTCGTGATGCTCGCCATCAAGGCCGTCCAGGGCATCAACGGCATGTTCACCTCGGCGAACGCCAACGCCACCGGCCTGACCCGCACCACGACCGGCCTCATCGGCTCGTTCCGCGGCCTGAACGAACAGATCCGCCTGCAGCAGTGGCACGCCGAACAGGCTGGCGTGTCCCTCGGCCGCGTGGGCGGCGCCGTCGCGGTCCTCCAGTCCAACGTCCCGCGGCTGCAGTCCACGATCCCCACCGTTGACGCCATGAACCGGGCCTTCCTCGACACCCGATCCGCAGCCGGCGAGGCGGCCGGACGGATCACCGGTGTCGGCAGCGCCGTCTCCGTCGGTCTCAAGGGCGCCTGGACCGGCCTGGTGTCCTTCATGGGCGGCCCGATGGGCCTGGCCGTCGCGGGCCTTGGCATCGGCCTCGGCCTGCTCGCGACCTGGCACCAGAAGGCCGCGCAGGCAGCGGCCGACCAGCGGCGGGCCCAGCAGAACCTCACCACCGCGCTCAAGGAGACCCACGGCGCGGTCACCACCGACGTCCGCACCACCGCCGCACAGCTCCTCCAGGACACCAAGGTGCTGGACGGCAAGCAGAAGCTCCTCGACGTCATGGCGAGGGTGAACGTCGGTCTGCCGGAGCTCACCAACCGCTACCTCGGTCTCAACGGCGGCTTGAAGGAGCTGTCGAAGACCATGAACGACCAGGCCGACGCTGCGCTCAAGGCCTACCGCGGGCACCCGACCGATGACCTGAAGGCCAAGGCCGGCGAGGCCGAACGTGCCGCCAAGGCCATCCAGGAACTCCTGAAGGTCCAGGAGTCCGAAGCTGCGAAGACCAAGGAGGCCGCAGCCGCGGCCGGCGGTCTCGAACGCTCCGGCCTCGTGTACGAGAAGCTCAAGGGGCTGGTCGGCCAGTACTCCAGTGCCACCGTTGATGCCACAGCCCGTACCGATGCCCTGAAGGCCGCGCTCGACCTGCTGGCTGGTGGCACCCTCAGCTTCAAGGACGCGCAGGCTCGCGCCGACGGCCAGGTGCTGTCCGCGATGCAGGCCTCGAAGTCCGCCATCGACGAACGCAACGGCGCGCTGAAGGAGGGCACCTCCTACCTCAAGGGCTGGGGCGCCGAGCTCCTCCAGGCCGACGGGTCGCTGAAGACCACCACCGACAACGGGCACCAGCTCTACAACTCGCTCGTCTCGATCCGCGACGCCACCCTCGACTCCACCCGTGCCGCGTACGACCTGGCGATCAGCCAGAAGAAGACCGTCCCCGAGGCAATCGCGGCCGCCAAGACCGAGATGGGCCGGCTGTACGACGCCGCGATCAAGGCGGCGATGGGCTACGGCCTGAGCAAGGAGCAGGCCGAGAAGGCCGCGGCCGCGATGGGGCTGGTCCCGGACAAGGTGACCACTCTGCTGGCCGCGACCGGCGTCGACTCCGTCATTGCCCAGCTCGCCGGCGTCCAGGCCGAGTACGCCAAGGTGCCGGGGGCCAAGCAGATCACCGTGCAGGCGATGACCACCGAGGCGCAGCAGCTGCTTCAGGCGCTCGGGTACACGGTCGTCACGCTGCCGGACGGGCAGGTGCAGATCACCACCACGTCGGAGACGGCGAACGCCGAACTCGACTCGGTGATGACGGCCCTGGCCGCGCTGCCGCCCGGCAAGAAGATCGACGTCGACGTGCCCACGCTGAAGGCGATGGGCCAGATGCAGGCGATCCAGGACAAGCTGACCGCCACCCCCGGGCAGAAGTCCATCACGGTGGAGGCGCCCTCAGAGCTGGCCATCTCCCAGCTCCAGGCCGTCGGCTTCAAGGTCGAGCGGCTCCCGGACCACCAGATCAAGATCACCGCGCCGAGCGACTCCGTAGAGGGCTCCGTCTCAGCGATTCAGCGTGCCATCAACGCCCTCAAGGGCAAGACCGTCTCCGTCGACGTCCAGTACAACAGCTACCCGGCCGGCCTCCACCGGGCGGAGGCCGACGGCGGGATCCTCACCGGCTTCGCCAACGGCGGCATCATCCGCCGGCTGAAGGCCTTCGCCAACGGAGCCGAGAACCACATCGCGCAGATCGCCCGACCCGGCGAGTGGCGGGTGTGGGCGGAACCGGAGACCGGTGGCGAGGCCTACATCCCGCTCAGCCCCGCCAAGCGCGGCCGCTCCGAGCGGATCCTCGACCGCGTTGCGGAGATGTTCGGCGGCCAGGTCGTCTACAACGCAGCAGGCGCGCTCCGGCAGCCCTCCTTCACCCCGGCCGACCTCTACCGCAGCGCCCAGCAGCGGGCCCGCCCGACCGCTGCCGCGGCAACGCAGGCGGCCGCCCTGGTCGGCGGTGACCTGATCATCACCCGGCCCGAGCGGGAGACCTCCGGCGACGCCCTCCAGGGCGTCATGTTCCAGCTGCGCCGGACCCGCCTGGGAGGTGTTCATGCCGGACTTGCGTGAGGGCCAGTGGCAGCTGACCTACGACGGCGACGGCACCCGCCCCGGCGCCGCCCTGACGTTCGGCACGCTCAGCACCAGCATCTACCTGCTGTCCGAGCCCGCCGTCGACTACGCCGAGGGCACCACCGGCGACGCACCCCTGCCGCTGGAGGACGGCGTGCGCTTCGGTCAGGACACCACGGCCACCCAGACGATCAGCTTCGAGCTGGCCGTCGACACCGTGGCCGCCGCGGCCACCCCGGCCGGCCGGCACACCGCGAACCTCGGCGCCGTGGACAACCTGCTCGCAACGTGGGACGCGGCCGCCATCCGCCGCAGGATGGGCGCCGTTGCCACGCTGCGCACCATGCAGGGCGGCCGGATCCGCCGCACCTACGGCCGGCCCCGGCACATCGCCCCGGCCAACTCCCGCTTCACCCGCCAGGGCAGCACCAGCATGGTCGCCACGTTCGTCGGCACCGACACCCTGTGGTTCGACGACCTCGAGGAATCCACCACCCCAACCGCGGCGCCGGCACCGATCCGCGGCCTGAAGGCGCCGCTGACCGCGGCCCTGTCGCAGCGCGTCCCGGCACCACCCCAACCACCCGGCGCAATGGCCGTCGCCGGCACCGTCCCGACCTGGCCCGTCATCACCATCTTCGGGCCCGGCCGGAACCCGGCCCTGACCTTCCTCGGCCCCGGCCGCACCCCGTGGGGCGACCTTGCCCAACGAATGACCGTCGGCCTGGACCTGATCCTCGGCGACGGCGAGTGGGTCACCATCGACCCCCGCCCCTGGGCCCGCACCGTGCTGCGCAACGGCACCGCAAGCGTCGCCGGCGCCCTGACCCGCAGCAGCCCCCGCATGCAGGACATGGTCCTGCCACCCGGCCTGCAGCACGTCCGCTACTCCGTCACCGACGACACCGGCACCTCCCGCGCCACCGTCGCCTGGCGCCCCGCCCACCGCTTCTACTGACCCTGAAGGAGGCCCCCGTGTCCTGGGACTCGGTGCCGTGGTTCATCGAAGGCAGCGCCGAACATTCCGCGCAGATCGCCCGGCTGCTCGCCTACAACAGCATCGGCGGCGCCGAAGGCGTCATCGGGCCCAACGACCTGCGCGTGCGCGCACTTGCCGCCCCCGGCCAGCAGGTCGAAGTCCTCACCGGCGCCTGCTCCATCCTCAACCGCTCGGCCGGCGCACAGTACGAGGCCTACGCCAGCCGCATGGTCTCCATCGACAAGATCCCCATCACCCCGACCGGCCCCACCGCGCGCTCCGACCTGATCATCGCCCGGGTCGAGAATCCGTTCCTCCTCGGCGAGACCTGGCCCCAGCCGTCCACCCCAGCCAGCGGCCCGTACATCTTCACCAGGGTGCTCTCCGGCGTGCCCGCCGGCACCACGTCGATCCGGCAGATCCGCCCCAACGACTCCGCCATCACCCTGGCCCGGATCGACCTCCCTCCGAACACCTCCGCCGTCCTGCCCGACCACATCAAGGACCTGCGCAAGGTCGCCCGGCCGCGCTCCGAGGAGCGCACCTACACGATCATCGGCTACCCCGAGTACTCCTACATCGACACGACCGACGGCGGGTGGAAGAACTGGCCGGAGCGCGCCACCTGGAACATCGACATCCCCGAGTGGGCCGTCACCGCGACCGTCACCACCAACCTGTCCGGCCTGCGCCTGTCGGTCAACAACGTCTACGTGCACATGCGGCACGTGTTCAACGGCGTGGCCGGTTCGACCAGCGAACTCGACGACGACGGCGGCACCGGGTTCCGGCGCGCCGACAAGCTCCTCGCCGACACCTACGCGATCCCCGCCGCCTGGCGTGGCACCACCCAGACCCTCAAGATCCAGACCGCCGCGTTCGACCCCGGCCGGCTGGACGTCAACGGCACCACCCAGGTCGTCGTCAGGGTGCTGTTCAGGGAAGCGCCCGCACAGGACGGGGCGTAGCGGTGGCCGCCTGGCGGTTCGTCGCCCTGCGCGTCCTCACCGGGCAGATCCTCGACTGGGACGTGCCGCTCACCCTGACCTCGGCCCCGGTGCGCGAGCTGTCCGGCCCGGGCGGGATGAGCGGGTACGTCGAACCCGAGTACGCCCGGCTGATCGCCGCCGACGGCCAGCCCACTCTGCAGGAGTGGGACACCGCGATCTTCGCTGAGCTCGACGGCCAGATCCGCGGCGGCGGCATGATCGTCGACACCTCGGCCGACAGCGGCAAGTGGATGCTCCGCTGCGCCGGCTACACCTCCTACCCGCACGGCATCCCGTTCGGCGGGCTGATCCAGTCGGGCCTGCGCATCACCCCGCCCGACCCGAACGACGGCCTCGACAAGAACCACGACGGGTACGTGGACTACACCGACCCACCGCGCTCCATCCAGGTCGGCCCCCCGCCCCCGTCGTACGGCGGGCCCCGCATCGACGCCTACGACGCCGTCCGCCACATCTGGGACCACCTGCAGAGCTTCGACAACGGCCGTCTCGACCTGGTCGTCGACCAGCACCCGGCCGGCGTTCTCCTCGGCGCCGAAGACGGCTCCGACCCGTACGAACTCGCGTGGTGGGACACCCCCGACTGCGGCGGCGCCATCGACACCATCGCCCTCCAGGTCGGCTTCGACTACCTCGAAGAGCACGCCTGGACCGACATCGACGGCAACAATCCGACGATCACGCACCGCCTGCGCCTGGGCACCCCGCGCCTGGGCCGCAAGCGTACCGACCTGCGCTTCGCCGACGGCGAGAACATCAGCAAGACCGCCACCCCGCGCGCACTCGGCGAGGAGTTCGCCAACGAGGTCCTGGTCCTGGGCCGCGGCGAAGGCGCCACCATGCCGCGCCTGCAGCTCACCCGTCCCGACGGCCGGCTGCGCCGCGTCCACGTCGTCGCGGAGAAGGCCGCCACCGGCGAGGCCGCGCTGCGCGCCCGCGGCAACCGCGAACTGCAGTCCAGGACACAAGGTCTCTACATCCCGATGCTCGAGGTCCGTGATCACCCCAACGCGCCCGTCGGTTCCTGGTCGCCCGGCGACGACATCCTCGTTCAGACCCACGTCCCGTGGGTCGGTGACGTCGCGATCTGGCACCGCATCATCTCCGACGAGCTACGCACCGACGGCACGGTCCTGCTGACCCTCAAGCGCTCGGACGCGCTGGGCTGATCTCCGCTCCGACCGGAGGGAAGCCGTTGAACAACCCACTCGACCAGGCCGTCCAGGAACGCGAGCTGGCCGCACTCCTGCGACGCCTCGACCAGCGCCTGACCAACCTCGAACGCGCCGCCCAGCTGCCCTACAGCGCCGCCCGCGGCCAGCTCCACGTTGTGGACGACGCCGGCACGATCATCAGCACCGTCGGCCGCCAGGCCGACGGCACCGTGGGCGTCACGGTTGCCGCCTCGCCGCCGCCGCCGACCCCGCTCGCCCCGCTCGTCCAGCCCGCCACCGCTGCGCTGAACGTCACGTGGGACGGCCAGTGGGTCGACGCCTACAGCTCCCCGCTGAACCTCTCCCACGTCGAAGTCCACGTCGGCGAGGGCGCCGACTTCACGCCGAGCCCGCAGAGCATGGCCGCCACCCTCGCGGCCGCCGGCGCCAGCATCACCCTGGCCACCACCACCTACACGCCGCTGTGGGTGCGGCTGGTCGCCGTAAACGCCGCCGGCGCCCGCGGCCCGGCGAGCGCCGCCACCAAGGGCACCGCGTTGAAGGTCGTCTCCGACGACCTGGTCGACGGCATCATCGGTGAACTGCAGATCGCCAACAGCGCCATCACCGCGGCAAAGATCGCCCTTGGGGCGATCAACAGCAGCGCCATCGCCGAGGCCGCCATCACCGCCTCGAAGATCGGGCAGGCCGCGGTCATCGCCGGCAAGCTCGCCGCGGACTCCGTCACCCCCGGCACCATCGCCAGCAACACCGTCACAGCCCGGGAGATCACCGCCGGTGCGATCACCACCGCCAAGCTCGCAGCCGGCGCCGTCACGGCCGCGGAGCTTGCCGCCGGAGCGGTCACCGCGGGCAAGATCGCAGCCGGAACCATCACCGCCACGGAACTCGCCACGAACGCCGTGATCGCGGGGAAGATCGCCGCGGACGCCGTCACCGCCGGAACGATAGCGGCGAACGCCGTCACCGCCCGCGAGATCAAGGCCGGCACCATCACCGCCGATCGGATCGCGGCGAACTCCATCACCGCCGGCCAACTCGCGGCTGGCGCAGTCACCGCGGCCAAACTCTCCGCCGACGCGATCGACGGCAAGACCATCACCGGCGTCACCCTCGTCGGCTCCACCATCCAAACCGCGCTGACCGGCCGGCGCGTCCTGCTTTCCCCCACAGACCCGACCGACGGCAGCGCCAACCCATCGGCACTCCTGTACTCCGGAGCCAGTACCGAGAAGGCCCCGGCACGCCTCACCGCGGAGGTCCGCGCCATCGAAGGCGGCGCCGGCACCGGCACTGGTACGAGCGGCAAGGTCGCCGCCGCCCGGTCGGTGGCGTTCTACAGTGCCGCCACCGCACGCCTGACTGCCCCCCAGATGACCACCGACGGCTCCCACACCCCGCGCCTGCAGCTCAGCAGCGGAGGACCGAACACCGGCTATGTCCCCCAGGGCATGTTCAGCCTCTCTGCCTCCGGCCCAGGCCTCGCGGGTGAGGCATTCTTCGGTGGCGCCGCCGGCAGCGGCCCTGACGCCGACGGACTCGTCTACGCCTACGTTCGCCGCTTCAGCGACCTGAAGAGCGCCATCGAGCAACTCCGCCCCGACTCCTGGTCCATCCAACTCGCCGACCAGATCGCCACCATCTCTCTCGACACCAACGGCCTGGCCATCAAGGCCCTCCAGGGCGAAGTCCTCATCCAGACCCAGACCGGCCTGCGTGTCCAGTACGGCGACATCACCCTCCAGGGCGGCGGCTTCGTCAAGAACGACGCCACGTGGATCACCCCGACCCTCAACGGCGGCGCAACTGGCATCGACGGCTGGCAGGCCCCCGGCATCAAGGCCATGCCCGACGGCACCGTCGCGCTGCGCGGGCTGATCCAGATCCCCGCCTCCTTCCCCGGAGGCGTGATCGCCACGATCGACGATCCGGCACTACGCCCCCGACTCCCCGAGATCTTCGCGGTCGCCAACGCCAACGAGTCGATCTCCCAGCTCTACGTCAAGGCCAACGGCGACATCGAAACGTGGAAGACCACCGGCGGCTGGATCAGCCTCGACACCGTTCGCTGGTCGATCATCGACTGACAGCCAGCAGGGCGCGACGCAACCAGTACGTGCCGTCACTGTAGATCCGCGCGGGCCGGAGCCCTCCCCTCCACCACTTCGGCCCGCGCGCACCCACCCCTCCGAGGAAGGCCTGAAGCGTATTGGAGACGACCGAAACGATCGCAGCGGTCGCCACCCCGATATGCACGCTCTTCGGGGTGATCGGCAGCGGCTGGTTCGCAGCACGCCAGGCCGCACGCAAGGCAGTCAGCGAGGACATCGTGGCCGAGGCCCAGGCCGAGGCCACCGTGGAGAACGCCGAAGCCGCGGCCGCCGAAGCCTTGCAGGCCGGCTTCGTCGCCCTGTACGCCGAACACCGGGCGGAGCGAACCGAGCTGCGCGAGCGGATCAGCGCGCTGGAAGCCGGCCAGGCCCGCCAGGCCGAGAAGCTCGACCGGATGGCTGAGGACCACCGCCGGTGGCGCGACGCTGCGATCCGCTACATCCGCCTCCTGCGTGCCCAGCTCGCCTCCCTGGGCGCAGCCCACCCGGCCCCGGAGGACCCGATCCGCGCCGACCTGGAGCCCTGAGGGCACGACACAAACCCGCCCCAGCCGCCACCGTGCCTCCGACCCGAACCCCACCGAACCGGAAGGCCTTCATGAACCTCAACAGTCTGGTCGTCCACAGCGCCGGCTACGGCGCCGCCGTCGGCTCCGTCCTCCCCCTGATCGCGGCCGTTGTGCTGCGCCCGCACTGGTCCCCGACCGCGAAGCGGGTGATCGTCGGCATCCTCGCCGGTGTCTCCGGAGTCGCAACCGTGGCCGCGCAGGGCGGCCTCAGCGACGCCGCCAGCCCCGGTGCGCTGTTCACCGCGCTGGCCGCCGTGCTCGCCACCTCCGAGGTCTCCTACGCCGCCCTGTGGCACCGCTCCGGCATCGCGCCCAAGATCGAGGTCGCGACCAGCCCGGCACCGCCCATCCGCATCGACCTCTCGAACATGGAGTTCGACACCTCGGACGAGGCCCTGGCGCGGCTGAGGCGGCGGCTGCGCGAGCCGGGCGCCGGGAGCGATTCCTGATTCCGTCCGGCAGCCCGTAGCATTCCGACCAGGCGGCCCGCCGCCCCACCACCCAACCGTCGAGGCGAAAGTCCCCGCGAAGTTCGCTCCATCTCCTTGTCTGGAGCAGGGGTGTCCTTTCGGCGCGGGGGCAGCAAGTAGCCAAGTCCACCGGCAGTGCCCCTCGGGGCGCGGGCCGGGGCCGGGGAGCGCAGCTACGTGGAGATCCGGCACACGGCGGGCGGGAAGGCAGGCGGGCCGCCGCCCGTACGTCATCCACCACACCGAAGGGGAGCCGGCACCGTGGCCGCCACACCGAACCAGATGGCCACCGCCCTGGCCGCAACCGCCGAGCCGGCGTTCGCGGACCTGCTGCTCGACTTCGTGACGCACCCCCAGCCGGCCGCCGAGCTGATCGCCGCGTTCCGCGCGCCCGAGGTAGTCGCGCGCGTCGCCCGCACCGCCGAGCGGCTGCTGAAGAATCACGGCCCCCTACTCACCCAGGCCGACGACGAGTCCCGGAACGCCTACAACAAGCGCGCAGCGCGGGCACGGGCCGCTCTGGAGCAGGAGCTCCACCTCGCGCAGGTGATCGCGGCTGGCGACGCCGCCCGGGCCACCGGCCGGATCGACCGCGGCCGCAACCCAGCGCAGCGGGCCCGACGTCGCCTGGCCGACATGTTCCCCGCCGAGTACACCCGCCTGCGCCGCGAGGAAGAGGAACAGGCCGCCCAGCTGCGCCGTGCGGCCAAGCGGTCCCGCCGTCCGAAGGCGGCCGGCCGGCAGTAGAGCACAACTGTGGGGCGGGCCCGGACTGGAATCGGGCCCGCCCCACAGCCGCGTCGACGGCTATGCGCTGGCGTTGAGGATGTCAGCGGCCTCCTGGGAAGGCATCCGGCGGCCGAGCTTCGCATACTGTTCGGCGATCCCGTCGTGCCCCTCCTCGCGCAGCTTGGCCGCTACGACCGGGCGCCACGTGAGCAGGTGCGCGCCCAGCCGCGACGGCGGCAACTGGCCCGGGGTGCTCCCGGGAGGAGCAAGCGGTGCCAGGTGCGTGTCGACGGTGATTCCGAGCACCCGGGCCTGCGCGACCGCTTCGTTCCGCAGCATCTGAACCGGGTTCGGCGGCTCCGGGGTCTCCTCCTGGTCCACCGCCGCGGCATCGGTCTCGCCGCCCTCGTCGCCTTCCTCCTCCGCGTCGTCATCGCCGGTGAAGCCGAACGGCGGCCAGCCGGCCGACAGGTCCACGTCCTGCGCGGTGGTTCCCCACTCTTCAGCGAAGGCCCGGTGCGCGGCCTCACCACGGCGCTCGGCCTGCTGTCGGGGGCTGTGCTGCTCGCACCGCGCCCCGTTGGGGTACGGGCGGACACGGTCCTCCGGGGTCGGGCACCTCGGCACGGTGCACTGCGGCTGCTCGTCCTGCGCGGGGACGGCCTGTGCGGCACTGGTCGCGGCGGCCGCGGCCGCGCCGTTGTGGTCCGGCCGGACGGAGGTCGCTGCCCTGGCGCGCTGTGCCAGAGCGTTGAGCGCGGCCTCGATGGCGTCGGAGGCCAGGACCATGCCGTTCTTGCCCTTGATCTGGCGGCGGCTCAGCCAGGCGTGGCCGTACACGGCGTTGAGGCGGTTCAGGTACTCGGGGTTGCCGGTGTTGTAGGAGAGCCTGATCAGCTCTCCGAGTTGCTCGCTGTTCGGGTCGTTGGGAAGGTCGTCGAGCACGTCCAGGCGCTGGGCGTGCTCGGTGATGAAGGCCTCCGGGTTCGGTGCCACATAGGTGGAGCGGGTCACCCGCCGGTCCATGCCGAGGTCGCGGAAGAGCTTGTCGACAGTGAAGCCGGGCAGGGGTCGGATGTCCATGGCGCTCAGGTCCGGGTTCAGGCTGCGGACGTTGGTCAGGAACACGGAGTGCCGGGCCCGGAGCTGCACGACCGCCGTGCACTCGAAGGCCAGCGACCGTTCCGCCTTCACCTTCCACACCCGGTCCCGGGTGGGCTTGTCCCCCTCGAAGAGCACGACGTCCTCAAGCCGGGCCAGGAGCAGTACCGGGCCGTCGTGGTACTTCAGCGTGTTGATGATGTCCTTGAAGCGGTTCTTCGCCTTCTGCCACTGGTCAGCGGTGATGGTCAGCTCACTGTCCCAGGCGGCCCCACGTTCGTTCGCCCGCCGGCGCGCCACGGCGGTCTGCTCGTCGCACAGCAGCTCCCAGAGCATGGTGACGGAGTCGATCACGATCATGTTCGGCTTGCCGTCCGCGCCGCGGGGCTGCGCGACGGCGTAGCGGACGGCGTCCAGGATGTCCATGTAGCTGCCGTCGTGCTTGACGATCTTGTACGGGCCCAGCTGCTTGTACTCCTCGGCAGTGTCCTCGCCGATCTCGAGCCAGAAGGTGGTGCCGATCAGATCCGACTTTGCGGCTTCGGCGGCGGCGTAGCTCTTCCCGCTCTTCTCCACGCCCGCCAGAAGCAGTCGGGGGAAGGCGGGGATCCCGGTGGGCTCGGCGACTTCACGGTCGAGGCGGCGCGGCGGCAGGAGAAGGGTCATGGGTGTCCTCTCGGTAGGTCCGGGTTGCTGGCCCGGTGATGCTGCCGGGTGAGGCAGCCTTAGATCCCCTCCTTAAGTGTAACATGCGAAATGATTTTCAGAGAGTGAGGATTCTCGAGACCGGCCGTTCGACCGGTTCGCCGGCCTGCGGGTCCAATGCCGTCACGGCCTGCGCGTACCAGGCATCGAGAAGCTCCGCCGTTCCCGTCAGGTCCGGGTCGCCGGGGTCGCCAGGGCCCTGCCGAACGGAGCCTTCCGGAGCCGACCAACGGGCCACCGCGGCCTCGTACCGAACCTGCGCCGTGACCGGGTCCAGGAGCAGGGCCTCGCCCAGCTCCTCCCAACTCATCCCGTCCAGCCGCGCGGCGATCACCGTGCGGTCCAATGCTTCCAGCGCCAGCAGGCGAAGGTGGCGGGCCTCGCGGATCCGGTCCCGAGCCGGCCGGTCAACCGAGGTCGTGCCCACCAGGGCGGCGGCAAACTGGCTGACATCGCGTTGAGCAACCGCCGCGGCCACCTGCGCGCGGACTGCCGAACCGAACTGGGGCATGGGGGAGCGTCCTTTCGTGTACTCCCTCCGCACCCTAGCCACCCGCGTAAGACCCCCGTGGCGCGACCGCCGGGGCCGGCGCTTCACCACTTCACCGGCTCGCGCCGGTCCGGGCGCTCGAACTTCAATGCCAAGGCGCTCTCGCCGAGCCGGGAGACGATCCTGTCGCCGAGGATCCGTGCGATCTGCGCGGAGTGCAGGTTGGTGGCGACCACGGTCTGCAGCCCGGAGGCGATCCGCGCGGACAGCAGGTCTCCGGTCGCCTGGCGCACGGCCTCGGTCGCCTGGTTGTCCATCTCGCCGCACAGCTCGTCGAGGATCAGAAGCTGGCACCGGTCGTGGAACTCGCGGACCTGGAGCGCGGTCAGCCCGGGCGGCGCTCCGTCCGGGCGCAGCCAGCGCACGTAGTCGCCGTGCCGGACGTAGCGGGTCATGATGCCCGACTGCACGGCGAGCGACCCAAGTGCGATCACCGCGGCAGTCTTGCCCGAGCCCACGTTGCCGAACGCGACCAGGTGCTGCTTGGTCTCCTGGCGCGCCGCAAGGCACTGAACCCAGTACGCGAGCGCCTGGGGGTACTGGTCCTCGTCGAGCAGCACGTGGCCGGCAGGCAGTCCTCCGGGCGGAATGGTGACGTGGTGCCGCAGGTAGGCCTGGTGGCGGGCACGGTCAAGGCTCTTGAGCCAGGCCGTCGTGAAGATGCCCTGCCGGTATTCGTCAGGCCTCTCCCACACGGCGCCGTCCTGGGCCGGCACCGCGCCGCGCGCCCGCTGCTCCGCCGTCCCCCTGGCGATCACCTTCGCCACCGCCTTGACCGTGGCAGCGCTGTCGGCAGCCGTCAGCTCCCGGCCGAGCGTCAGCTCGGTGAGCGAGGTGACCATGCCGCTTTCCCCCTTCATCGGCTGCTCAGCGCGTTCATCAGCTCGTCGGTCGTCGGCCGCGGGGACGGGTCCTGCTGCTGCGGGTGGGAGGCGGCGTCGTCGTACATCGGCACCGCACCGCGCCGACCCGGCTGGACGGCCTTGCCGGCCGCCGCGCCGAGAGCTGCCTGCCACTGCTGCGCCGAGGGAACGTGCTTGCCGCAGTCGAGCAACGCGGCCCAGATCTGCTGCTTGGTGTACTTGGCCTTGGCTGCGCGCTTGATCATCCCCCGCAGCATCAGGAAGCCGTTTTCGCCGCCTGCCCACGTGCCGAACTGCTTGTGGGCGTGCTCCCACCAGGCAGTCGCACCGTCCTGGGCAAGCCGGTTGAGCACTTCCTCCTCGCGGGTCCGGGCCTCCTGGCGGGCGGTGGCCTCCGGAGTCTTCTTCCTCGGGCGGGACGGCTTGCCGTTCCCGCCGGTCGCAGCAACCGATTCGTCGGCCGGGCGAATGCGCACGTCAGCAGCACCATCGCCTTGGGGCGGGTTACTGGGGAGGTTCATAGGGGAGGTTTGGGGGTCTTCAAGTCCCCCCTGTGCGGACTGAGAGTCCCCCCTTCCAGGACTCTCAGTCCCCCCTTCGACTCCACCGCCGAGGGGGGACTGAGAGTCCTGGGACTCAGAGTCCCCCCTGTACGGCGCCTCGTTGTCCACCGTGACGCGCTTCTTGCCGTAGTCGCTGCGCCGGGTGCGCGCGGGTGCCGGAGCAATGTCCGGCCGCGACCGCGCGGTCAGCGGCGACAGGCCCTTCTGCTGCCGTTCCTCGTTCACCCGCTCCATCCGGTGGCCGTACCACGAGCAGGGGATCAGCAGGTCGTACACCACGGGCCGGTTGTGCTTGGGGATGTGACGGGCGGCGCTCTGGTCGCCCTCGGCGATCAGGCCGCGCTCCCTGAGCCGGGCGAGCTTGCGTCCCACCGTCTTCTCGTCGCACAGCGCGGCCCTCGCCAGCGTGGCCTTCGACGGGAAGGCGTTGCAGCCGTCCGGATCGGCCCGTTCGGCGAGGGCGACCAGGATCAGCCGCTCGAAGGTGTCGGCGGTCGGCGAGTCGTTCAGCGCCCACAGCAGCGGGTCCAGGCTCATCGGGTCTCCCCCTGCGCGACGGTGAACGTGGTGACGGTGGTCCGCCCGCTCCGGCGCCGGCTGCGGGCCAGAAGACCGGAACGGACCAGCTCGCCCAGAAGCGGCCGCACCTGGTGCGGAGTCAGACCGGCGGCCGCGGCCGCGCCAGCCGCGGTGTTGCCCGCGGTGCGCAGCACGATCGCGGACAGCAGCCGGAACGCGGGCGCGGACAGTCCCACGTCCAGCGCCGCTCGCTGCTGCCGGCAGTGCGCGCAGCAGGGAGCCGGGGCCGCGGTCAGCGGCGGGTGTGCCGATTCGGGCAAGGCGGTACTCAAGTCTGGTCCTCGGGTGATGCCCGGCCGGGCGATGCCGGCCGGGCTGGCGGTTCAGGCAGGGTCAGGCGGCGACGGGAGTTTGCTGCTTCCGGCGCGCGGCCGCGGCGCGCTTGCGCCGGATCCTCTTCCGTTCGTCCTGGGTGGTGCCGGCGCGCACGCCCTTGTCCCGTGCAGGCGTCAGTGCCAGCGCGGTTTCCAGGCACTGGGCGCTGTGCGGGCAGAACTCGCACGTTGCCTTGGCCGCCTCGATGCCGTCGGTGTCCTTGTCGGTGGGGAACATCACGTCCGGGTCGACACGGCGGCAGATGGCCTTGGGGAACTGGTCGACAGGGAACATCAGCCCTCCGCCGGTTCGATCTGGAATGCGCCAGCCACCAGCGTGTTCATGGCGCCGCTGCGCAGGAAGTCCATCACCTGCTTCTTGCCGTCCGGGGCCCACGACGGGGCGATGCTCGACGGCGGCGGCGAAGGCTCCCACGTCAGGCCCGGCAGAATCTCGCTGGTCTCCTTGTGGGTGATGGTGCCGCTCGCCTCGTCGTAGACGGCCGCACCCAGCAGCGCGGTCTGGAACGAGCCGATGACCGTTGGCTCCCACCGAATGTGCTCGGGGTGGTGTTCGATCACCCAGTCCACGAAGGCGTCGAGGTTGCTGACGACGACCTTGCCGGCCGCCTTCGCCTCCTTCACCGTCCAGGTGGCCACCTTCTCCTCACCGACCTTGGCCGCGACCGACTTCACCCCGTCGTTCTCGTGAGCCGTCAGCATGGCCGTACGGAAGTCGGCGGTGGCGTCGTCGGAGAGAGCCTTGAGGCGGGCGGACATGACGGCCAGCACGCTGGCCTTCTGGCCGAGCTGGGCCAGGCTGGGAGCGTCGGGAGGAGATTCCTGCTGCTCGGTCACGGGGCGTCCTTTCGGTGGGTCCGGGTGCTCTCCCGGACGTGCTCGTGCCGGGCCGTACACCAGGGGGTACGACGAACGGCGCCGGGGCGTTACAGACCCCGGGTGGCTGGGCTGACCCAACCCTTATAACTGTAACACGGCGAATGATTGACGGCGCGACGTAAGCGCCGCGACCTTCTACCGTCCGGGCCGGCCCTGGAACGGAACGCCACCGCGCGCACCGGCGTCCACCCAGCGGCCCCGGACCGACTCCACCCGGGAAACAGGGGCCGGTCCGGAGCAACACCGGTCGCGGGAGCGACGGCTGACGGCCTCCTGGTTGCCCCACACAGTGAGAGGGGCGCGCGGTTGGAACCCGCGGTCACCACTGAGCCCCGCCCCCGCGACCGGCCCGACCAACGACGAGAAGAGGGCCCCGCGAGTGACCGCCTCACCCGCCGTCCAGGCACCACGCTGGATCGCCTACATGCCGCTCCAGGCGCTCACCCCGGCCGCCCGCAACCCCAAGCTCCACGAACTGCCCCTCATCCGGGACTCGATCCGCGAACACGGCTTCGTCGACCCCGTCCTGGTCGACGAGCGAACCGGCCGCAGCATCGCCGGCCACGGCCGCCACGAAGCACTGGTCGAGATGTACGCCGACGGCGAGCCCCTGCCCGCTGGCCTGCTCCTCGACGAAGACGGCTCCTGGCTCCTACCCGTCACCCGCGGCTGGTCCTCCCGCACCGACGCCGAAGCCGAAGCGCTGATCATCAAGCTCAACCGCATCACCGCCCAGGCCGACTGGGACCGCAGGATGCTCGCCACCATGCTCGAAGACCTCGTCACCGCCGACGCCGCCCTCTTCGACAGCCTCGCCTTCACCGACGAGGAGATGGACAACCTCCTGCGCACAGCGCCCGCCGAAACCCTCGGCGAGGAACCCTCGTTCAACGCCACCAACCTCGAGACCGGCAGCGCCTACACCGACGACGACACCCCGCACCTGATCACCTGCCCGACCTGCGGCGACTCCTTCACACCCCGCCGAAGCTGACCCACCGGCACCCGATGGCCCGTCGCAAGCCCCGACACGGCCCGGCCGCCCCCCGAGGGAGCGCCCGCGGCCGCCGAGGCCTGCTCACCCCCGACATCGAGGCCAAACTGATCGAGGGCACCCGCCAGGGCATGCCCGTCGAGACCGCGGCCGCCATCTCCGGCGTCCACAAGGCCACCTTCCTGCGCTGGCTTGCCCGCGGCCGCGAGGAAGCCGACCGCCGCCGCCAGGGCGAACCACCCCACCCTGCCGAAGACGACTACCTCGCGCTCCACGAACGCATCGAGCAGGCCCGCGAGATCGCCAACGCCGGCGCGATCGTCCAACTGCGAAGGCTGATCAACGGCGGCTTCGTCACCAAGGAGACCACCCGCAAGTTCCGCGACCCCGAGACGGGCGCGGTCATCGAGGAGACCACCACCGACCGCGCTATCCCCGACTTCAAGGCGATCTCCTTCTACCTGGAGCGCCGCCAGCGCCAGCACTGGGGCAAGGACACCCCCACCGAGGACACCACCACCGCGACGACCGCCCCGGTTGACGAGGTCGACGCCGACGAACTCGCCGACCGCCTGTCCGTCACCCTCCACGCCCTGGAGTACCCGCCAGACCCCGCAGACAGCCCGCGACACTAGCCCCCGCCGGCCGCAACGCTGCGCCCCTCACGACCGACCAGAGGGGCGCAGCATGACCGACACGCTCTACCCGGGCGCTGACCGAAGCCAGTGGTTCGCCGAGCACTACCCGGGCAGCTACATGACACCGACCCGCGGCATCCTGCACACCACCGAGGGCACCGGCTGGCCCGACTACAGCGGCGGCGCCGAGGCCCCGCACGTCACCGCGAAGCCCGACTTCGGCGCGCGCCGCCTGGTCTTCCGCCAGCACTTCCCGTTCGACCACTCCGCCCGCGCCCTGGTCAACGCGGCCGGCGGCGTCGAGACCAACACCAACGGCGCGGTCCAGATCGAGCTGATCGGCACCTGCGACCCCCGCACCCACCAGGCCTGGGCCTCCCGCGGCATCCAGCACATCTTCTGGCCCGAGGCCCCCGACTGGGCACTGCGCGACCTCGCCGCCTTCATGGCCTGGCAGCGTCAGCACAACAACATCCCGCTCGACGGCCCCGCCCGCTGGGCGCCCTACCCGGCCTCCTACGGCGCCGGCAACGGCGTCCGCATGTCCTTCGCCACCTGGAACTCCTTCCGCGGCTGGGCAGGCCACCAGCACGTCCCCGAGAACGACCACGGTGACCCCGGGAACATCCCGTTCGCCACGCTGATCTCCCTCGCCCGCGCCGCCACCGGCGACACCGCACAGCCGAGCACCGTCAAGCGCGTCGTGGTCTGGGCCGGCGCCACCCTCTCCGCCATCGCCCTCCTCGCCGGCGTCTCCGTCAGCAGCATCCTCAAGTCCAACCCGCAGATCACCAACCCCAACGAGATCAAGCCCGGCCAGACCATCACCCTCCCCGAGGAAGCCAAGCCGGTCACCCCGCCCGGCGGCACCCCGCCCTCCCCGACCGGCCCGACCGACCCCGAGACCCCGGCCCCGAGCAACCCGTCGGGTGCGCTCACCCCCGGGGCGAGCGGCGCCGAGGTCCGCGAACTGCAGCAGCAGCTCAACAGGCTCGGCAACCACCTGGTCGTGGACGGCATCTACGGCCGTGAGACCGCAGCCGCCGTCAACTCCGTCATCCGCGCCCACCCCGAGCTCGGCGCCGCCGACGGCATCGCCGGCCCCAGGACCCGCGCCCGCATTGCCTCCCTGGCCGCGAATACCGGCACCCGGCCCGTCGGCGCGCTCGGCCCCGGATCGCGCGGCGCCGAGGTCTCCACACTCCAACGCCAACTCACCGCCATCGGCTACCCGGTCCCCGAGACCGGCAACTACGGACCCCAGACCACCGCCGCCGTCAACGCCTTCATCCGCCTCAACCCCTCGCTCGCCCCCGCCGACGGCATCGCCGGCCCCCAGACCCGCGCCCGCATCGCCAGCGCCGCCTCCGCCGTCACCACCCAGCCCGTCGTCCTCAAACCGGGCATGCGCAGCCCCGCCGTCAAGCAGCTGCAGCAGCAGCTCAACCGGATCGGCTACAAGATGCCCACCACCGGCTACTACGGCCCGATGACCACCGCCGCCGTCAACTCCGTCATCCGCAAGAACCCCGGCCTCGGCCGCGCCGACGGCATCGCCGGCCCGCTCACCCGCAAGAAGATCGCGGCCCTCGCCGCCCGCTGACCCCCGGAGGAGAACCCACCCATGGCAGGCGAGACCGCCATCACCGTCGTCGGCAACCTCGTCGACGACCCCGAGCTACGCTTCACCCCGTCCGGCGCGGCGGTCACCAAGTTCCGCATCGCGTCCACCCCCCGCACCTTCGACCGCCAGACGAACGAGTGGAAGGACGGCGAGAGCCTCTTCCTCACGTGCAACGTTTGGCGCCAGCCGGCCGAGAACGCCGCCGAGTCGCTCCAGCGCGGCATGCGCGTCATCGTCCAGGGCCGGCTGCGCCAGCGCGCCTACGAGACATCCGGCGGCGACAAGCGCACCGTCTTCGAGATCGAGGTCGACGAGGTCGGCCCGAGCCTGCGCTCGGCCACCGCGAAGGTCACCCGCGCCAGCCGGTCCGCCGGCCCGGCGGGCGCACAGCCCGGCGCGGGCACCGACCAGTGGTCCGCCGACCCGGGCGGCACCTGGACGGGACAGCCGCCCTTCTAGAGCGCCCTGTCCCCGTTCCCCGGCCCCTCGAAGCTCCCCGCTTCAGGGGCCGGTCCGCTTGGCGAAGGAGACACGGAGCCGGCCGGAGTCGGGCCTGGTGTGGTCGGGAACCAGGACGGCAACACCGACGGCGCCGCGGCCGTCGCCCCGGGGAGGGCCGCCGGCGGCCGCGGTACGGGCTTCTCGGCGGCTGCCGCGGGGGTCTTCCGCGTCGAAGGCCTCCGGCGGCTGGCCCGCTCCGGCGGCCGCGGTCTGCAGGGGGCTGGGCGTGGCAGCGGGCGACGTGGGTGCCGACGAGAACTCAGCGGTGACATTGGGGCTCTCGCCCCCAGAAGGCCGTGGTGTCGCTGCTGTCTCCGCGGCGCCGGGGTTCGCCCGCCCGGCGTCCGGCGACTTTGTGGTCGGCCCAGGGGACCCGCTGCCCGCCGCGGTCGGTGGCGTGCCGCTGAGGAGCGAGCTGACCAGAGTGCCGTCCGTCAGGGCCCCGGTCTCCGGCTCCGACTCGTTCTCCTTGTCGCCTCCCATGACGAGCCGGACTGCGGAGAGAAGGCTGGAGAGCCGGCTTGACGACGCCTCTGCTGCCGCGAGCCTGCTCTCCGACACTCCCAGGGTCCCGAACGCCAGCGTCGCCAGTCGCTCCGGCATCCCCATGGTCAGGCCGTCCGTGACTGTGCCCGGGTCGCGGTCCTCTGCCGACTCGATGAGCTTCCGGTACTCGGCAAGGCGTGGCGCATCTGAGCCCCACAGCACGAACCGGGACACCCGGATCAGGTTCTGCAACGGCTGCGTTCTGGCTTCGAGCTCCCACTCGTGGGCGTCCGCCGCGGTGCGGAACGCCATGACGAAGATCCGCTCGGTGCCGTAGCTGAACGAGTACGCGATGGACGTCGGCGAGATCGCCGCCTCCGAATACATGACCATGCGGTCCACGTCCGTGCACCGGGCCTGCAGCGGCCCCAGCGGGGTGCACCTCATCTGCCCTGCCTCGGCGAACTCCCGGAACGCCGGATCCCCGATGTACGCGGAGCTGGGGCTCGCCTGCGTCATCGCCTGCGCCGGCTGGGGGGTGTACGTCCGGGGGACGAGCCAGCCCACGCCCACACCGGCGGCTGCGACGGTGGCCGCCAGCAGCAGGTTCGTCAAGGCGGAGCGGCGGTGCCGCTGCTGCGGGCCGGACGGGGCAAGCTGCCGCTCAGGTGTCGCTCGGTGCACCGGGGGAACTGCCTCGCCTGCGACCACCGTGTCGAGCGTCGGCAGGCCCGGGAGCGCCTTGCGCACCAGCTTGCGGACCTGGTCCGGATGGATCGCCGGGAAGTCCCGCCGAAGAACGGCGGCGGCCGCTGCGACGGCGGAGTCGAACGTCTGACGGCGATTGAGGACCAGGTAGGCAGTGCCTCCGTCGACGAGCAGGACGGCGTCCGCGTCGACATCGGAGGTGGCGATCACATCGGGGAGCTCTGGGTGCATGGCCTATCTGTCGTTGGCGCCGGTCCGGCCGCGTTGTTTCTCGACCACCTGGGCGGCCTGCTGGGTGATCCTCGCGACGGCAGCGTCGTCGAGGGTATTGACGCTGGCGGCGACGACGAGCACTCCATCCGGTGTCTTGGCCGACCGGACGTCAGGCAGCAGTGCCCAGTTGTCGTGTTCCGCAGCGCGGGCGTCGGCCTCGTCGGCGTCGGCGGTGGACGGGAACGACTCGTCGACAGCGGCGAACATCGCTTCAAGACCGGCCTGATAGGCGGCTTCGCTTAGTGGTTCGGCCGGCAGAAGCGCCCGGCCCGTTGCCACGGCCCGCTGGGTGACCCGGTCGTGCGTGCCGGATATACCGTCCAGGGTCCGACAAAGGCGGTCGCCAGCTCTCGATGCGCGTCGCATGTATGCGTCCAATCTCGTCGCTACACCGGGATCACATCGCGTGCAGCACGGTCCTCGTGGAGAAGGGCAGGCGCGGTGAGTGGTTCGGTCAAGGTGAGGGCTGCCTCATTATCAGGCATGACCTCGGAGAGTTTACGCAGACCGCGAAGAAGAAGAACCCGTACCGACCCCTCGGTGCACGGGCGCAGGGGCGTGCTGAGCACCTCTGCGGCCTGGGCAGTGCTCAAGCCGACGCATACCCGCAGGTACACCGCCTCACGCTGCCGGGCCGGCAGTTTGGCGAGGTAGTGCTTCAACGAGGCTGCCAGTTCACGCCGTTCGGCCAGCTGCTCCGGGGTGTCCTCGTCGGACGGGCCCTCGATCTCCACCGGCGTGGAGCTCAGGATCTCGGGCGCTCGCCGGCCCAGGCTGCGGTAGTGGTCGACGACCAGGTTGCGGGCGATGGTGAACAGCCAGGGCACGAAACCGCCGTTGCGGGCCGAGTACTGACCGATCGAACGGGCGACCCGGACCCAGGTCTCCTGCGCGAGGTCCTCCGCGGTGGCCATGCTGTCCACCCGGCCGCGGATGTCGCGGATCACCGGGTCGCGCAGGGCCGCATACAGAGTGCCGAGCGCCGCCTTGCGATCGTGGGCGGTCGTGGCCTCGGCCGCGGCCTTGGCGTACCGCTCGATCTCGTCGAGGTCGCCGTGGCCTCGACTGGCGGACTTGGAGGTGGACAGGAGCACGATCAGGGACCGCCCTTGGTCTGGGGATGGCAAGGGATGGAACAGAAATTCGACCACACGTTCGAGCGTTGTCTATTTCACTTGTTACAGTTATGGTCAATCTGCTGGCATCCGGCCAGCCGGCCGGCGCCGCTCGGCTGCAATGGGAAGGAGTCGTGCTGATGAGCCATCCCCCGTCCCGGGCCCAGAGCCTGCTCGCGCGACTGCCCGTCGGCCAGTGGCTCGCCCCGGCCGATGCCGTGCGCATCGTTCGCGATCAGGGTGCGGCGGTCACACTCTGTGGTGACGCCTATGTTGTGGACGAAGTTCCACTGGCATCTGCGGTCCGCCACGGACGCCGCACCGGCAGGGTGGTAACCAGGCCTGACGGAATGTTCCTGCGTAAGCCGTGATGGCGGCCGTCCGCCCGCTTGTTGTGGCGAGGGCCCAGCGTGCCGCGCTCGACGCCGGCCTTCAAGGACTCGTCCTGGAGGGGCTCAGAGGCGACCGGCCGGTCGGCATCCCTGCCCACGTGTCGTCGCCGTGATCGCCGTGGAGAGGCACCTGGTCCGGTCCCGCACCACGGAGTCCTCTGCCTGCCGCGAGCGATGCCCGCCTGTGCTGCCGCCCCCTCGGACGAGCGAGCTGTGGAGATCGACTCTCTCCAGTCGCCCATCGACGTCCCACCGCCCCTCCGCTCGATGTTCAACAGGTTGAACACGAGGGCAGCATAACCAGATCTTAAGACATCTAGCACGTCTGATTACCAAGGGTAGTTGATCGTCGAGAGTTCAACAGGTTGAACACGGCTATGATCGAGTTACCACGTGCATAAGGGATTGGTAAGAGATGAGCAGCATGGAGGGCTCCGCGGCGAGCAAGACCCAGGCGAGGGCTCACGAGATCGCGGCCAGGCTCGACCGACTGATCGCCACGGAGAACGCGCGCCGAGAAGCGAGAGGCGAGGATCCGATCACCCACCGCGAGATCGCCAAGCTGACCGGCGACCGGGTCTCGCCTACGACGGTCCGGGGCCTGCACAAGGCTGAGAACGGGCGCGGCGCCCCGGCCAACCCGCAGGTGAGCACGCTCGATGCCATCGGCGAGGTCTTCGGCATCCGCAACGGAGCCGAGTACTTCACCTCGGATGCCGCAGCGAAAGCCGTTGACAAGCAGCTTAGGGCGCTCCAGGCCCTGGCGGAGATCCGCGGCCCGCAGGGCGCGCCTGGCGATGCCGGCCTCAGCCTCGCGTTCCGGGCGGCCCAGCTCAGCCCGGACGGCTACAGGCTGGTGAACGACCTCGCCGAGAGGCTGCTGGCGCACGAACTTGCCGCACGCCAGGAACCTGACAACTCGGCTGAACGGGATGGCTGACGAGCGGGTTGACGCGTCGGCCGCGCTTCGGTCAGCCCCACATCGAGTCGTCGACGTGTGCGGGCGCCGGATTGGTGGGTTCCGGGGTGACTGGCCCCGTGATCCCCCACATCGAGTCAGCCGCGGTGGCCTGGTCGACCGTGCCCGAAGAGCCGGCAGAGACCGCCACCACAGCGAGCAGCCCGGCCGCAGCCAGGCCGGTGAGAACTCGGATTCGCTTGAGATTGTGCATCTTTTCCCCCGTGACCGCTCCCGGCGGGGAGCGTCTGTGTCCTGACATTGAGGGGTCCTTCTCCCTTGGGAGATCCCCTCGACTACATTTCATGATCAAGCAATCGGAATCAAGAGCTTCAGGCTTCGTATACCTGCACTTCCGGATCAAGAAAAGAAGTTGACAGACAGATGGCGCTAGATGCCCAAACTCGCACAACTGATAATGAATCGGGCATGGCGTACTGCGGGGGCGGCATGGGACTCACAGTTGCGGAGAGCCGCCGGCCGGGCCCGGGCCAGACGTTGGACGAGCACCTGGACGGCCTGCGCGAACACGCCCGCGCCGTCCTGGCGCACACCGAGGCGCTCCCCAAGACGGTCCATCAGCTCGCCGGCTCCTCCTGGCCGGACACGGCAGCCGTCGAGCTCCTGGTCGGCATGGACTACATCAACCGCCGGATCGCCACCTACCTGGAGCAGGCGACCGAGTCCATGTGCGCCGCCCAGCCGGCCCCCCGGACGGCGCGAGTGATCCGCGGCTCCTACCAGCGCGACTTCCCGTTGCTGACACGCGGCGTGGCCATGCGGACGATCTATCCGGACAGTCACCGGCTGGATGAGCCGACCTCGAAGTGGGTGGCGACGATGACGGAGCAGGGCGCCGAAGTCCGAACACTCGCCCGCCCCTTCCAACAGGTCGTCATCATCGACTCCAAGGTTGCCTTCATCCCCTCCGTCAACGCCCCCGGGCCGGAGGAGCCGCAGGCACATGCCGAAGCCCTCCTGGTCAAGGACCCCGCACTCGTCCGGTACATCGTCGCGGAGTTCGAGGCACGGTGGAACGCGGCCTCCCAGTGGCGTCCCAGCGAGGAGCTGCAGCTCGCCCCCGTCCAGAGCGTCATCCTCCAGCTCCTGGCCCACGGACGGTCACAGGAGGCCATCGGCAGGGAACTTGGGATCTCGACCCGGACCGTCGCCAAGCACGTCGCCGCCGCCCGCGAGGTCTACGGCGTCGACAGTGTCACTGCCCTGATGTATGTGTACGGGGTAGAACGGGCAGCACAGAACGCGGTCCGGCCGACCTGAATGGTGTAGACCAAGCATGGCGTGAAGCATGAACCGGAATGCGGCATTCGGATGTGGTTGAATGCGCGTTCCGAAGCCAGAAATGTGCACTGCCGGATCATGCGCACCACTGAAAGGGCCACCGCCATGCCCATCCCTCCCGGGCTGCGCAGGCAGTGCGAGTCCATGCTCGCGAGCCTGCCCATACCCGACCCGTTCAGCGTCGAGGGATTCGCGGAAGCGCTCGCGGCAGAACGCGGCCGGAAGATCGTCATCGAGCCCATACCCTTCGACCCCGGCCCCGGCGTTCCCACCGGGCTGTGGGTCCGGCTTCCCTCCGTCGACGTCATCTTCGTCCAGGCAAACACCAGCCCGGCCCACAAGGCCCTGATCATCCTTCACGAACTCGCCCACATCGCGTTCGGACACGAGTGCCGGGTCAGCCCGGACCTCCTGGAGAAGCTCTTCCCCGGCCTCACCCCAGAACTCATCCGCAGCACGCTGCTGACCCGCGACGGCTACGACGACGAGCAAGAGGCCCAAGCCGAGATGCTGGCCCTGCTGCTCGCGGAAGCCTTCAGCGCCGACGAAGGCAGCACCCGCCAGGGCCGCGCCGTCTTTCGCAGCCTCAGCTTCCCCGTCCGCAGGATCCTCGGGTGGAGGCGGGCAGCGTGATCGACGACATCATTGCCAAGGCCATCCCCGCCACCCTGGTAGCCATCGCCCTGTGGCGCCTCCCCGGAGCTCTCCGATCCGGGCGGGCCCCGCGGTCCCTGTGCATCACCATCGGGACACTCGGCCTGGCCCTCGGCGTCGGCGCCGTCAAGGTGCCGCTGAACGACCTCTACACCGGCCTGCCCGTTGTGCTGCGCCACCTGCTCGGCATGACCAGCACCGCCTACCTGCTGGACTACCTCTACGCCGTCCACGGACCCGGCCAGCGCGGACGAAGCCGCACCAACCTGCCACTGGCCGCCGCGGCGTCGACCGTTATGACGCTGCTCTTCTTCCTTGTGCTGCCACGCGATGTGACGCCAGACCCGAATGACCTGCTGACCGACCACCAGGGCGAACCGGCCGTCATCGCCTACCAGGCCATCTTCTACGCCTACCTCGGCACCGCGATGGCACTGGGAGCCAAGACCTTCGGCACCACCCGCCGGGCCGTCCCGCGCGGAGTCGTCCGGGCCGGCGTCACCTCCCTGACCGCCGGCTGCGCCCTCGGCACCCTGTACGTTGCCGAACGCCTGCCCTACATCACCATCCCCGGCCTCGGCCACAGCGCGGCGCTGAACCTGCTCTTCGACCTCACCGTCGCCACGTCGATCCTGCTCATCATCATCGGCCTGGTCCTGCCGCCCCTCCGAGGCCTCACCCGCTACATCCGTGACCAGCGCACCATGTGGATCCTCCACCCCCTCTGGTCCGCGATCGTCACCGAGTTCCCGAACCTCAACCTCGGTGACCGCCGCTCACGCCTTCGCGAACTCTTCACCCTGGGCGATCTGACCATCGATGTCGCCCACCGTGCCTTCGTGATCCGCGACGCCTTCATGAACCTCGGCATCGGAACGAGCCAGGACCCCACCAGCGAAGCAATCCGCGCACGGGCAGCGCTCCAGCAGAAGGCGGCCGGCGAACTCGCCACCAACTTCCAGCTCGCCGGCCACCAGGAACTCCGCGCCCCCTCCCGCGACATCCTCTGG
This sequence comes from Kitasatospora sp. NPDC090091, assembly GCF_044747365.1. Classification (NCBI taxonomy): domain Bacteria; kingdom Bacillati; phylum Actinomycetota; class Actinomycetes; order Kitasatosporales; family Streptomycetaceae; genus Kitasatospora; species Kitasatospora sp. NPDC090091. Next base: position 92,407 of record NZ_JBIVDY010000026.1, on the reverse strand, counting down.
GCCACCAACGTGGCCCGCGCCTACAACAAGACGAGCCGATGACCACCACCAGCACCAACCCCGACCACGCCCTGGCGCTCCTCGGCCGCCGACTCAGCGACTGGGCCGACCCGAAGAACACCATCATCGCCGTCAGCCTCGCCATCGGCTGCGGTCTCTACGGTTGGCCCGGCCTCGGTTGGGCCGTCATCGCCATCGTCTTCGCCGCGGTGATTCCGATGATCTACATCGTGTACATCGAGGGCGACGGCAGCTGGGCCGACCGGCACGTGACCGACCGCGTCCGCCGCATCACCGTCCTACCGGTCATCAGTGCGTCCGTGGCCGCCGGCATCGCCCTCCAGGCCGCCACCAACGCCCCCCGCCCGCTCATCGCCATGACCGCGGCCATGTGGGCCACCGTCACCGCGGTCTGGCCCATCACCTTCCTGGCCAAGTACAAGATCAGCGTCCACGCGGCCGTCACCGCCGGCTCCTTCGCCATGCTCGCCCAGGCCTACACCCCGTGGTGGATCCTCGGGTACGCCTTCGTCGCGCTCCTCGGCTGGGCCCGCGTCGCCGTCCGCGAACACACCGTCTCCCAAACCATCACCGGCGCCGCGCTCGGCACCCTGGTGGCCGGCGGCGTCTACGCCCTCCTGGCCTGAGCCCAGGTCCGCGGCCGACCGGCCTCCGAGCAGCGCCAGCCACACGCAGTAGGGCCCTGGGGCGACACGCCCCAGGGCCCTACGCATCGAGGACGACTCGTCCTGATCGATCCACGTTGAGATCCTCGGCCCCCGAGGGGCCGCCACCGTCCGCCACGGCGGACGTCAGAACTGCAAGAGCTCCCGCAGTTGTGTGCACCCGCACACCTGTGTTGAGATCCACCAGCCCCGAGGGACTGCAGCGTTGGTGCACCCGAGGGCTGGCCAACACGAGAACCGTAGCGCCCCCCACCGACAACCGACCAGCGAACCCGGAAAGTCATACCGGCGCGGCCCGGCCCACGGCCGGCACACCCGGTCGAAGCCCAGCTACCGGCCCGGCACGTCCGGCCCGGCGGCCGGATCAGCCTTGGGCACCTGAGACCGCTCGGCGAGGACCCGCCTCACCTGCGCGACCGACGCTCCCGTTGCCAGCGCGATGTCACGCACCGTTGCCCGCCGCAGCGCCAGGGCAGCTACCGCCTCGCCCAGGGCCGCCGTGTAGGCGCTCTCGGCCGAGCGCAGCGCCTCCAACTCCGGAGTCACCGGGACGAGCCTGACCTCTGCGGCCACGCCAACGAGGGAGAGACCTTGCACCGTGCTCTCGCGCGCCGCCTTCAACGTCCGCCCATGGCCGTACACCCCGTACTCGGGAACGTGCACCACCCAGGTCCGGCCGCGCCGGCCGGCCCGGCACTCAAGAGGCGTGCTCATGCCGCGCCCTCCATGTCGTCGATGACTTGCTGCGCCACCATGTCCGGGACGGGGACAGGCAAGACCACCTGCTGGCCCCCGACCCGGTACAGCGTGTGCGTTCCGCTGCTGCCGACCACGGTGACGGTGAGCCCCAAGCGCTGCGCGGCGGCACGGATACGCATCAACCCGGTCGCCGCCAACCCCGCGCGCAGGCCCGCGGTGACCTCCTGGGCCTGCTTCCACTCCTGCAAGCTGATCACCGGCTCATGCACAACCCCCGGTGACCACACCCACTTCGAGATCGGGTTCAGCCTGGAGAACCCGGCCCGGCCGGTGCGGGTGGCCTTCCGGTTGAACACCTGGTAGCCGGCCAGCTTCGGGTTGGCGATCAACCCCTCGACCAGGCTGTGCGTCCACCGGCGATCGACCGGGTACCGGTCGGGCTCCGACGCCAGGATCGAGATGATGTCGGCCGCCTTCAAATGCTCCTCCCGCCGCAGACGGCACAGCTCCCGCGCCGCGTCGAACCGACGCGGATCCGGGTGCGGAGCGAGCTTGCGCTTCGGCCGCACCAGGCCGAACCGCCCCCGCTCCGGCACCGGGGCGTTCTCGTCGATCACCGTGACGTACGGGTACGGCGCGTAGCCGTGGTTCCAGCCGTTGATGGCGTGCTGGACCTGTCCGCCCATCGACTGCTCCATCAGCACCGTGCGGTAGATCTCCGCATCGACCTGGGAGTACCGGCGGGTGCGCAGCCGGCCGGACTCGGTGCCGCCGATCGGCTCGTTGGCGTAGACGACTTCCACGCCGCTTCGCTCCAGCTGGTGTTCCACGGTGAGGCTGGTCAGCATGGCCCGTGCCAGGCGGTCGGAACGCTCGGCCATGACGTGGGTGACGGCCAGTTGCTCGGCCCGGTCCACCAGGTCCTGGAGACCGCCGTCCCGGGGGACCGGAACGGCGAGCGCGTCGTACATCTGCTGGGGCCCGAGGCCTCGCAGCTCCGGGGGCAGCATCCCGGACTCAACGTCCCAGAAGTGCGCGATGAACGACTCGCCGGGCTCCAGGCGGGCGGAGGCAAGGGCTACCTGCCGCGGGATGGAGGTGGCCGGGTTCTGGTTGTCCTTCGTGCTGACGCGACCGAGGAACACCGGGCGACGGGGACGCCCGTCCGCCTGCTTGAATCCGGGCAGGTCGGAGAGGTCGATAGGTGGTCCGAACTGGGTCATGGCCCTTCCTGGGTGTGGGACGTTCCGGATGGAGTAGGGGCCGGCCGGGTTCACCGGCCGGCCGCAAGAGGGTCAGGCCGCGCGCCTGCCGGCGGCAGAGGTGTCGGCGTCGGCCGGGCCGAACGCTCGGCGAGGCGGCCGGTCAGCCGACGGCGGAGGGCAGGCTGAACCGGTGCTCGGCCGTCCCTTCGGCCTCGACGTCGTCCGGCGCCGGTTCGGAGGCGAGTGCCGAGAGCACCCGCAGGCCGGCCCGCTGGTCGAGGTGTTCAAGGTGCAGGGCGGCGAACTTCACCGTGCCGTCGCCCTGCCCGTGCAGGTGGGCGACACCACCCGGCCACCGGACGGTGGCGACGTTCGGCCGGCTGCCCCACTCGACCGTGGCCGATGGCATCAGCTCGCTGGCCATGGTCGTGAGGGTGACGAGCGCGGCCTTGGCCAGCTCCGTCTTCCCGGCCAGCACGGACTGCCGTGCCCTCCAGGCGGGCAGTACCCGGCTTCCGACCTTCTCGGCCAGGCCGGCGGCATCGACGGCACTGCCGCAGACGCTGTCGATCCACTCGCTGCGGTCCGGCCAGACGTGCATGCCGTTCGGCCGGACCTCCATCAGCACGTTGCCGGTGGCGCCGTGGTGGACATTTAGGCTCAGTTCGTCCGGGCCTTCGAGAATCGCCCAGGAGGCGTCACCCACGCTCTCTGCTGTCCAGCCGTCGCCGAGAACGCGGGCGACGGCACGGGCGACCTGCAAAGCGGTGCGGGACATGATCGTGAATCCTCTCGTGATGGGGGGTGGCCGGCCGGGAAGGTGCCCGGCCGGCTGCAGACGTTCAGGCCGTGAGCGCGTACCGACCGCGGTAGGCATCGCCGGCGGCCGCGCTGACGTACCGGGTGAGGACGTCGCCGATCCGCCAGCCGGTCAGCGGGCCGCGCCGGACGGCCTCCGCGTACACCTGCGCCATCGAGACGTCCGGCTTGAACTGGTGCTGCACGGCTTCCTCAAGGGCGACGTACCGGGCGGCCAGGGTGAGGCGCAGCCGGGCGGCGCGCACCAGGTCCTCGAAGCCGGCCAGGATGCAGAAGGTGCACGACAAGCGCGGCATGCCCATGTCATATGCCGGGTGGTACTCCACGCCGGCCGCCGCGATGCTGCGCCACACCTTCGCCGTGCTGTACGCATGCACCGGGTTCCACTGGAGTACGATCCGCTTGCCGTTGCTGGCCCGCCGGTCGATCGACAGCACCTCGCGCTTCGCACGGGCCGGCGACTCCTCCGCCCGGAAGCCGAACACGGCCAGCAGTAGCGCGGGCCGGCCGAGGTCGCCGAGCCCGGCGGTCGTCTCGGTGTACACCGGGGCCAGGACGTCCCGCTTCAAGCTGCTCGTGCACAGGCGCCGTGCCGAGTCGGGAAACATCCCGCGCCTCTCCACCATGGCGATGAAGCCGCCCTCCCGAGCCCGGACGGTGAGCGGGACGCCGAAGAACCTGGCGTGCCGCTCGACCAGCTCCCGGGTGCCGGGCCACTCGGCTTCGCCGAGGTCGGAGTGGACCATCAGCACGCGGTCGGTGGCGCCCGCCGCCCGGGCCCAGGTCATGACGGCGATCGTCGCCGCGAGCGAGTCCTTGCCGCCGGAGGTCTGGAGGAGGCACCGGTCAGCGAGGCGCAGCAGCGCGCGGGCCAGCCGCGCCGACGTGGTGCAGCGGCGGCACAGGGTGTCGGCGGCGGCCAGGCAGCCGGCCGGGCGCAGGGGCGCGCGGGTGCCGCAGAGCGCACGGTGGGGGAAGGCAGGGTCGGGCACGTGCAGGGTGCTGCGGCTGCTGGTGCGCAGCAGCTCGGGCGTGGTGGGCATCAAAGATCCGTTTCAGGGCAGGCCGAGGGGGCACCGCGACGGTGCACGGTGCGGGGATGTGGGGTGGCCGGCCGCGCCCGGCGGTCGGGCACGGCCGGGGCGGATCAGCGGAGCAGCCCCCGCAGCGACGCCTTGAAGTCCTCGAACTGCTCGTAGTTGGAGTGCACGGCGACCAGCTCATCCACCAGGGCGTCGGTGATCGCGGCGGCCAAACGGCGTCCGGTCGCCTTCGCCGACTCGGTCGCCTCCGGGACGACCTCGCGCAGCGGGGCCGCCTCGGCGGACCCCGGGCCGGTGCTGCCGAAGTCGACCCGGAACGTCAGGGTGTCCCCGGTGCCGACCAGGACGGCGTGCCCACTGGCGTGGTTGAGCTGGAAGGCGTCCGGGCCGTTGGGGTGGTCGAAGAGGCGCCAGGAGGGCCCCAACTGCTTCGCCGCGGCCTTCCCCACGGTGCGGCCGTTCTCGCCCGGCCTGTACGCCTTCGGGTGGCGGACCGGGATGGCCATGACCTCCTCGGCGAGCATGTTGAGCAGCTCCCGGATCAGATCCTGGGCGCCCTCGCCCAGGGTGCAGCCGTGCTGCGTGGCGAACGCCCGGGGTTGGCCGTAGGCGTGCGGGTCGTCGCCGAACCTGAGCACGAGCGCGGAGCCGTGCTCCTCGCCGTCGAGCTCGACATTGAGGCCGCTGGAGTGGCTGATGCGCGGCTGGCCGGAGGTGCTCGTGTTGCTCCACCCGGGGCTGAGCTGCCGGAGCTGCAGGGTGGTCTCCTGTATCAGCTCGGCGTCGGTGAAGTGGACGGAGTTGGGCGTGGTCACGGTGGTGCCTTTCGGTGGGGCGGGTGCTCTCCCGCCGGCGGTGAAGCGAGCGGCCCCCGCCGGTAGCCCCGCGATGCAGCGGTTCCGGCAGGGGCCGGGAAGGGGAACGGCGCGGCGTCAGCCGGCGGTGGGCGCCGATGCGGCGGCGGCCATGGCCCTGATCAGCGCGGCCAGGCTGCGGGCGGAGGCCTCGGTACCGCGACGCCACACGAAACACTGCTTCGGGCCGTACTCGCCGTTCTCGCCGAACCTGGGGTAGACGAAGGTCTGTCCGTCCTCGTCGTCCAGCTCGATGCGCAGACCGGTGTCGTGGGACACACAGAGGGTGCTGAGACTGCTGCTGTCGCGCCAGCCTTCGTCCAGCAGGGCGGCGGTGCGGCGGAGAACGGTGTTGGCGTCGGGGCGGGGAATCGTTGTCATGGTGTCTGCCCTCTCACGGCGGCGTGGGCCGCTGTTGGTGGAAGGCCGACCGGGTTTCGGCCGGCCGGGGTTCGGGCGCCCCGAACACTGCAGGGCGCCGCTGCGGTGCGCGGCGGGCGCCGGCGGCCCGGGCCGTCAGCTGAGGAGCGCGCGGGCCTTCGCCGCCCGGTTGCGGAGCTGCTTGAACTCCCCGACGAGCTGCTCCCGGTCGCACAGGAGCGCCCGGACGATGCCCTGCACCAGGTAAGAGGCCTTCTTGGCAGCGGGCACCCCGAGCGTCGGGACCGAACGCACGGGGCCGTCGGCCTGGCCGAAGTGCCGGAGCCGGAAGGTGACGGCGTCCTCGGTGACCGTCACCTTCACCGAGTCCAGGACGCCGAGAAGCAGCTCGAACTCGTCGGCACCGCCGCCGGGCGCGACCGCGCACGCCAGGAGTTGGCACACGGCCTCTGCAATCGATCCGGCGTCGCCCGTGTCCGCGCCGGTGGCCGGCTGATCCTGCGCGGCGAAGGAGGCGGGTCCGGCGGTGGGGTTCATGTGCTCCGAGATCAGCATGTCCGTGATCTGCTGTGCCAGCGCGACGGCGCCGCGGTTGCCCGATGCCGTGTACGGCATGCTGAGCGGCTGCGGCTTGCCGTACTCGCCCTCGTCGCCGAACTTGAGGAAGACGAGGTGCTCGCCGGCCTCCAAGTCCAGCTCGACCCGCAGGCCGGTGCTGTGCGTGATGCTCAGTGCGCTGAGGCTCGTGGTGTCGCGCCAGTGGGAGCCGAGCAGCGCTGCCGTCCTGCGCAGGAGCGTCGCGCCGGTCCTCTTCGAGAGCCGGGTGCCCATGGAGATGGGTGTCCTTTCGGTGGCGGGTGCTATCCCGCGCGGGCGTACGGACGTTCGTCGGTACGCGGGCCGGCCGGGGAAGAGCGCACGGCCCTCTGCCCGGCCGGTTCGGGGCGCCCCGAACGCGGGGCGCCCCGTGAAGTGCCGGACGTCAGCCGGCGGACGGGAGGAAGGCGCCGCAACTGTGGTAGCCCCACGACAGGTGCTCACGGGCCCAGAGCCCGCACCGGGCGCACCGCTCGTGCCCGGGGTCGTCGACCGGCGTCGCGGCCAGGACCGGCCCCGGCTCTCCGGTTCCCCTGCCGTAGGTGAACGTGAGGCGGATCGTGCCGTCCGGCTCCAGCGCGGCCGCGCCCTTGTACTCGGCGATCAGCCGCCGCAGCTCCTTGGCGAGGAAGCCGCCCGTGCGCACCTCCGGCTCCCGGGCGGGGTCGTGGTGCTCCACCAGGTAGGCGGGGGCGGTGGCGTCCTCCGGGCAGGCCGGACGGCCGTCACCGGGCCGGTACGGGTGCAGCGGCAGGTAGCGGGCGGCCAACGCCCCCGTGGAGATGTACACGGTGCCGGTGTCCATCACGGATGCCCGTGTCCACGGCCGGCTGTCCATGTGCTCGCGCAGGATTCGGAGCACCTGCCCCCGGGTGAGCGTCGACAGCGGGAGATGGGCCGGGGCCTGGTCCCATCGCGAGCCGTTGCGCAGCTCCGGCAGGTAGTCACCGCACGGCATGCCGTCCGGGGCGGTGCGGATGTCCGTCCGGAGCAGCTGACGGCCCGGCATGGAGTCGTAGACGGAGGCGCCGACGCGGATCGGGTCGGCTTCGGCCGGCGGCTGGAAGGCGGGCCTAGGGGCCTGGAGGCGCAGGACGACTCCGGGGAGTGCCCGGGCGACGGTGGAGTTGTGCGCGAGCGCCCTGCGGGCGACACCGGCGATCAAGTCCGCGAGGGTGTCCAGCGGCGTCCAACCGACAGGACCGTCGGGGTTCTCCTCGTTGGGCTTGTACAGCTGCACGTGCGGCTCGCCCAGGTCGATCTCGTCGCCGGACTTGCTGGCGCGCACGGCCATCGCCCCGGTCTCGCCGTAGGACGACTCGTCGTCCGGCACGAGAAGGGTGCAGAAGTCGACGACGATTCCGGACGTGTGCGTCAGAGCGGTCAGGTCGATCTTCTCGCCAGCCTGCCACTGGGGGCCGAGGATCGCGACGACAGCGGCGGCGATCTCGCGGTCCCGGTACGGGATCTCGTTCCGGTAGACGGGTGTGCCGGGCTTGAGGAGGTTCACGGTCATCAGGGGTGTCCTTTCGGTGGGGTGCCGGGAGGCTGCTCTTCCTCCCCGGCACCCCATAACTGTAACACGGCGAATGATCTGCGCAATAGGGTCAGGCTCGTAACAACACCCAACCCCGGTAGGGGAGTTAGCGCCCCTGGACGGGCGTCCACACGGTCACGCCGCCACCCCAACGCCACACCCGGACCACGCCGGCGCCGTTCGCCTCCACCCGACTCAGAGGGAACTGCAGCAGGGACTCCAGCGACTCGACCGCCCACGCCCGGTCCACTACCTCCGACGTCTCAACCTGCCCGCCGGCGGTGTCGAACAGCTCCCTTCGGAACGACTCGCAGACCGGCAACAGCACTTTGGCGCACTGCCGCGCCACCCCCCGGTGCTCCTGCCGCAGGTCGACGAACGCCTTCGGCACCGCGTACGGGGTCCACCGCTCCATCGACGGCTCCGTCTGCTCCGGGTGGTAGTGCACCGCCCCGCCGGTCCACACGGTGCCCTCACCGCCGAGCACCACCGGCGAACCCTTCCGGCCGGCCCACTCGACCGCCGCAGCGACGTCCGCCGCGCCAGCGATCCCACGCAGCCCCGAGTCCCACCGCTCCCAGAACATCAGCCACCAACGCCCCGCCGGCACCGGCATCGGCACCTCCCGCACCGACCGGTCCTCGGCCGTCACCACCCCCGACTCCCCGTGCTGCACCTCCCCGTCAACGACGCGCTGCGCCACGGGACTGAGCAGCAGCAGCGAGAGCCGGTCCGGCGCGCAGCGGACCGCGTACCGGTTCGCTACCAGGAACCTGCGCAACTGCTCCGTCATCGCCAACCGCTCGGCGACGACCACGGCCGGCTCATCCTCCAGCGTCGTCGGCCGGACCCACGAGACCCGCACCGTGGCGCCCGCCACCTCGCTCCCAGCCTTCACCCGCTCCGCCGAGAACCCCGACCGACCCCCGTCCTCCCACACCGGGAACTCGCCCTTCTCGTCCAACAGGCGGGTCACCGAACGGACGCCCGGCCGGACGACCGGACCACCCACCACGACAACGCCAACATCAGCGGACATGCAGACCTCCAAGGCCATCGAGATGTGAAGAACCTGTGCTTTTTGCGACTTTTGCGACCGTCCCAACGCGCACGCGCACGCGCGCGAGGACTGTTCGGGGCGTGGCGAACCCGGCCGGCGGCCGCGCGGTGTCAGCGGCGGCCAGCCGGGCCCCAGGGCTACTGGCCCGGGCGGAGCAGGTAGCAGTAGAACGAGCCGTCGACCGTCGGGCCCGCCCACTCGGTGACCGGCGCGTACCCCAGCCCGCGCAACACGTCCTCGGCCTCCCCGAACGTCATGGCCGGTGCCTCCCCGAACGGGCCGGAGACGCCCGCGCGCACGTCCCGCGTGATCGTCACCGCGTGCTCCGCCGGGTCGAAGTAGGCGCCGTACCGGATGCCCTCGTGGTTGAAGAAGTCCGAGCCGTTCGGGATGAAGGCCGGCCGGCGGCCGTTGATCGCGTCGGCCAGCGCGGCCACCAGAGGTGCCGGGTCCAGCACGGCACCCTCGCCGCACCCGGCGTGCATGCACGCGGGGTCGGAACAGCGGTGGAAGACGACGGCAAGGCAGTCACCATCGGCGGCGGACTGCAGCTGGGAGTGGAGGGCCGTCAGCTCCTCGCCGGCGGACGGGAGGACTTCCTCACAGCCGATGAGCGCGAACGTGTCGTACGGGCCCGGCAGGTGGATCTGGTAGCCACCACCGTCGGCCGGTTCCACGGTCGCGGTCAGGCCGGCGGCGTGCAGTGCGGCCAGGATCGTCGGCGTCGTGGGATGCAGCTGATCGAACATCGGGTGTCCTTTCGGGCGCCGGGTGCTCTCCCGGCGGGGTGCTGCGCCCCGGTGGCGGTGCCCCGGGGCGCAGCGGGGGGTCAGCGGGTGGCCGGGACGCGGCTGACGCTGAGGTACTCGTGCAGGGTGGCGAGGGCGTACAGCGCCCGGTCCAGCGGGATCCGGTCGAGGCTGATGTGCGTGGTGCCGTCGCCGGTGCGGACGACGTGGTGCGCAGCGGGGGTGCCGTCCTCGTGGTCGATGAAGTGGGTGAAGCCGGCGTACGCCTCGGTGATGCTTCCCGTCTGGGTGTTCGGGCTGGTGGGGCTGCAGTAGCGCCGGGCGTCGACTCCGAGCGCCGCGTTCACGAGGGCGTCGGTGTCCGCCTCGGGCAGGTTGGCGTTGATCCACACCTGCTCACCGTTGGTGATGACGGTCTCCAGGAAGCGGCCGGGCCCCTCCCACTGGAGGCAGACGCGGCCGGCGATCGGGCCCTCGTCCGGGTTGACGATGCCGCCGGGGAAGCGGCTGAGCACGAGCTGAGTCACGGCGTAGTCGAGTGCCGCGCGGGCCGCGCTGACGTTGCGTTCGAGGTTGCGGATCGCCTGGTCGTAAGTGGGCATGGGGGGTGTCCTTCCGGTTGGGCGGATGCTGTCCCGCCGATGGCCTAACTGTAACAGTCGGAATGGTGTCCGCAAGGTGGGCAGGCAAAATTGAAGAAGATTCTTCGACGTGTTGCAGTTGTAGGGTTGGTGGCCCTACGGTGGGAACCACACCGGGTCGAACACAAGGGCCCCCGGCGGAAGAGCATCCGCCTAACCGGAAGGACACCCCCGATGACCGTCACCCTGATCAAGACGAACCCCTACGGCGAGCAGCCGGCCACCCTCGACACCCCCAAGGGCACCCGAGTGCGCATGGCGAACGGCGCCACCGGCACCTTCAGGTGGCTCAACAACCCCACCGAGGAACAGCGCCTCCACGGGATCGAGCTGGACGAGATCGGCCCGGACAGCCTCACCGCCACCTGGGCCCCGGTCGGCACCGTCACCGTGCTGGCGGACCAGACTCCCCCCACCGAGATGGCCCGGGAGAAGCTGAACCGGCGCGTCACCGAGCTGCGCACCGCGAAGGAGCAGCCCACGAAGCAGGAGCAGCCGGCCCCGGCCGCCCGCCCCACGGCCACCGTGAGCGTGCCCGGCGCCTTCGCCGAGTGGCTGGAGGGCACCGGCGCGGTCCAGGGCGACGACGACAGCGACCCGGACTGCCTCGCGCTGCGCCTCGCCTTCGAGAACGGCCGGTGGGTTCGACGGGGCCGGTCGCAGTCCCTGGGGATCACGGGCGATGTGACCGTGATGGCCATGCTCGCCGAGTACGCCACCACCTTCCTGAACCTCGGTGGTGACGCGACCCACGCCGAGCTGAACGGGGCCACGAAGACGCTGGAGCGGGCGAAGGCGGCACGGGCCAGCCTCAAGGCCCAGCCGGCCGCCTCCTGACCCACCGCCCCCCGCCGGGGGCGCCCCGCCCACAGTGGGGCGCCCCCGGCGCCGGACGGCGGCCGCCACCGGCACCCCCAGCCTCGCCAGTCCGCCCAACACCGGGCAGGACGCCCCCAACGCGCCACGGCGGGAGAGCACCCGCCACACCGGAAGGACACCCCATGCGCAGCAACAACGGCACCCCCATGCCCAAAACCGCCCGCAAGACCCGCGTCCGCAAGCGGCTCAAGGACATGCGCGAGACCCGACGCTCCATCAAGGCCGTCGCCGCCAACCCCGTGCGCTCCCTCTCCACCCACCTGATCGCCCGAGGCATGCACCCGGACTACGCGCACCGCTACAACGGCGCCGCCACCCGCAAGGCCAAGCAGCTCGACATCCCGACCGCCGGCGTTCTCACCCGGACCACCCAGACCCCCAAGGGCCCCCGCCCCGAAGACGTCACCCTCTACACCCCCGACCAGGTCGACGCCGTGCTCGCCGTCTACCGGCCCGCCAAGAGCCGCAAGAACCGCGACGCGATTCGCGCCTTCGACCGGATCGCCGGCGGCCTGCTGCGCCCCGCGCACGCCCTCGCCGCCTGACATCCCCCCGGGTACCCCGGGGCCGGCCACCGCGCGACACAACCCGCCCGGGCGCAGCACCCTCAACCCCGCCGCGCCCCCGGTTCGGAGAGCCCCGAACCCCAACCGGAAGGACACCCCGCTGTGCACGCCGCCATGACCGGCCCGGTCCTCAGCGCCGCCTACAACGTCGCCCAGACCGTGCAGCAGCTCACCAACGACAACCGCACCTTCACCCATCTCGCCATCGGCGCCAACAGCGACACGGACGAATGGGACCTCAGGTACACGGCACTGCGAGGCCACCAGGGCCGCCGCTTCACCAACCTTCTGGCCGGGGACGACAACCGGCAGCACGCGGCAGCGATGCGCCTCTGGGCAGCGATCGACGCCGCCGGCGTGACGCCGACCCGGTGGCGCAACATGCTCTACATCCCGCTCACGGCCCCCGGCACCCACAGCCTGACCAAGATCCCCCAGCCGTTCATCGCTCTGTACCGGGAGGCCGCCCGCCGCCGAGACGTCGTCGACGTTGTGGCCGCGCCGGCCACCTGGGCCGACGACGAAGAGCTCTGGGCCCGGTGCCGGGACAACCGGCTCGACACGCTCCTGTTCGACGCCGTGGACCGCTTCAGCGCCCGCCAGGCCGCCGCCACCATCCTCGCCCGCTGACCCCGTCCCGCCCGCCCCCGTGCTGCGCCCTGCCCGACGCAGCACGGGCTGACCAGAGAGGCCAGAGACATGACCCCGGCCGACGAGATCAAGCCCGGCGCGGTGATCGACTTCCACGACGGCGGCCGCATGCTGGTCGCCACCAGCGAGACCGTGAGCAACCGGTGGTTCGGTCGCCGGCACTTCCTGCACGGCGCCGTGCTCACCCTCCCCGCCAGCGGCCCCGGCCCGTGGCGCATCGGCGGCCCCGCCGACCGCACAGCCACTCCCCGCGCCAAGGTCCTCGTGCACGAGCAGCGCGACGACCCCGGCCCGTGCCCCTGCACCACCCACGTCCGACGCCGGACCACCTGACCGAGGAGACCACCGTGCGCGACTGGCGCCGAATGCAGCGCGACGACTTCGACGAGAGCATCCCGAGCGCGCTGTTCCCGATGGAAGCCCCGACCCGGCCCGTCCCGGCCGAGGCCGACGCCTGCGGCACCGAAGCGCTCTTCGGCGAGCCCACCGCGCCGACCGTCCCCCGCCGCGCACCAAAGCCGGCCCCCCGGCCCTCCACCGATCCCGCCCTGTTCTGACCCTGCCCTGAACCGAAAGGCCCGACCGTGCCCGTCAACCCGCCCGCCGAACTCACCGTTCTCACCGCCACCCTGCCGAGCCTCCTGGCCGCTATCCCCGCCCGGCCCGCCGCCGGCGGCCCGGACGACAGCGCGGCCCCGCGTATCGACTTCGTGGTCGACCGGGACGACGACGAAGGCATAACCCACGCGCGCGTCTACCTGAACGGCGTCCTGGTGGAGGCCCGCAGCGCCGCGCATTGGTCGGACAGCGACATCCACCCGGTCGTGCGGTTCCACCTGACCGACTCCGGGCCGTACGACGAAACCCAGCATCACCAGTGGTACGCCGATGTCCTGAGCGGAGTCGCCACCGCGCCGGACGACGTCCGTGACTTCGTCGCCGAGCGAGCCCGCGAATACCACCCCACGGACGACTGCCTGGACTGCCTCACCCAGCCCGCCGCCGCCGCGCCGCCCCCCGGGCACACCCTCCCCGCGAGTCGGAACCTGGACGACCTCACCACCAACGACCTGGAGGACGTCCACCACGCCGCGGCCCACATCATCCGGGCCCGCCTCACCACCGTGGTCCGCCGGGAGCTGCGCGCGGCCGTCGCCGGCATCCAGATCGACGGCAGGCCGCTGACCAAGGCCGCGCTCCCCGTTCAGGCCAGCTGCGCCGGAACGTCCGGCGCGTACGACCTCACCGAGGTCGCGCTGTACGGCGGCACCGGCCGGTGGATCGAGACCGACCTCAGCAACGCCACGGCACTCGTCCGCGCGGTTGAGGCCCTGGCGAACTGGCGGCCGGCCGCCGACGGCGACCCGCTGCAGATCAACCTCTGACCCTGCCCCTCGGGGGTCGGCCGGCCCGCCCGGCCGACCCCCGAGGGCGAACACCCGCCAAGGAGAACCCCGGTGAACGACCGCTTCGACCTTCCGTCCGAGAGCTCCCAGCGAGCCACAGTCAGCCTGCCGATCGGCCACCTCGGGTACGGGCCCGTCATCACGCCGGAGGGGCCCGCCACACCGGAGACCCTGCGGCTGCAGTACGACGGCCACGTCACAGGCCGACAGCTCAGCTACACCCTCAGCACCACGCTGTACGCCCGGTTGCCCAACGGTGAGACGGCCTACGTCGAACTCCTCGACCGTCCCGCCGGCGAGCGGCCCGCCTGGTTCACGACGCTGCTTCAGCGCGTCCAGCCCTACGGGTGGAGCCTCCCGGCCGACGCCCGCAAGGTCGGCACCATCCACCTCTGAGACCCCCTCGGCTGGCGCTGCGCCGACGGGCTGCCGCCGAAGAAGCGTGGTGGTGAACCCTGTTCGGCGAAGCATTCGACATGTTACAGTTATTGCGTTGGGGGGAGCACCCCACACCACCGAAAGGACACCCCGTGTACGCCATCCAGAGCATCACGTTCCACCCGGTCGTCGTCACCGCTGCCACCGAACACAGGGCCGCCCGCCGCGCCCTCACCTGGCCCGGCCTCACCGTCGTCCGCGCCGCCGACGTGAAGGCCGGAGACCTGATCATCTCCGGCTTCCAGCCCGCCAACCCCGGCCGCCTCCCGCGCACCGACTACTTCGCCTACGGCCCCTACGCCGCGAACCCCCAGCCCTACGACCCGACGTGCGGCTGCGGCGTGTGCGGCCTCGACGAAGTGAAGAGCCTGAACGGCACCGTCGTCCTCACCAACGGCTTCCCGTGGGAGTCCTGCGACCCGTGGCCCGCCGACGACCTGGTCCTGATCTTCCCGTTCCGTGGCCAGCTGCTCACCTTTGACCAGCTCGTTGACCACATGCAGGGCCGCCCGGTTGGCCCGCTGGACTTCGCCTCCGCCGCATCCATCGAGAACTACCTCGACCACGGCTGGTACCTCACCGTGCAGGAGACCGCCCGCCTCTGACCCGCCCGCCTGCTGCGCCCGACCACCTTGGGCGCAGCAGGCCCGGGTGAGCGCGACGCAACACCACCCGCACCGTAGACCCCTGTCGAACGTCCGAGCCGCCAACCGGGCCGGCTCCACCCCCAGGCCGGGAGCCCCGGCCCGCCCAGCAAGGGAGAGCACCAGCATGAACGCCGAGATCATCGACACTGCCACGGCCGCCTTCGCCGACACCTACGCAGCCGGAGAGCCCTTCAAGGTCCGCGTCGTCTACAACACCACCGCCGACTCCCAGCTCCGCGAAGAGCGTGTCTGGATCACCCCCGGCTACTCCACCATCGCCGACATCCCCAAGGCCCTCGCTGGCCCCCGACTCTTCACCCCCGACGACGTCCGTCTCCACCGGATCCGGCCCGCCCAGTAGCTGCCCTGACACCCCGCCCGCCGCTGCGCCCCGCCCACCCAGGACGGGGCGCAGCGGCATTCCTGACGGCATATCCGACCGTCGGTCGCTCCGGTCACTGCCCCAGCCCAACGGGGCCCGCTCCGGCGGCCGGCCGCGACACAAGACACCGCGCGCTGCTCCCCTGACCGAAGCCAACGAACAGGGAGCACCATGACCACCGACACCACCCGGACCACCCTCGTCGGCATCGAGCCGAACGAACCGCAGGCCCCCGGCACTGCCCCCCTCACCCTCGGCCTGACCGTCATCGAGACCACCGTCTTCGCCCTCGACGTCCCCCTGGACGAGGTCCCCACCGAACTCATCGAGTTCTACGACGACGGCAACGGACACCGGTACCTCTGCGACGAGCAGCACACCCTCATGGCCTGGCTCAACGACTACCGCGAGCTGTGGATCGACCACTTCGACCCCGCCAAGCACACCCAGACCACCGAGGACCTGGAGGTCGTCAACGTCGACGTCCGCGACTGGCCGCCCAACACCAGCGGGTGACACAAGACCCTGCCAGCCTGCACTCTTCCCGCCACCTTGGGCCGCCTGCGCCCGAGGAGGAAGGACCACATCCGTCGTGACCGCGCTGCGCACCCGCACCCGCAACACCGGCCCCACCGCGGCCGTCCGTGCCCTGGTCTTCGCCCGGGACGGGCACCGGTGCGTGCGATGCGGCACCGGCAACACGCTGACGATCCAGCACCGCACCAACAGGGCGATGGGAGGCAGCAGCGACCCGGCGATCAACCAGCCGACCAACCTCCTCACCGCCTGCCAGGCCTGCAACATGTGGTTCGAGGCGAACCCCGCCGCCTCCTACGCGGCCGGGTGGAAGGTCCGCCGACCCACCGACCCCGCCCACGTACCCGTGCGCTACCCCACCGGGGAGCTACGCACCCTTGAGACCGACGGCACCAGCCGCACCCTCGGCGTCCCGGTCGTCATCACGGGACGCCGCGCCGGCCTTTCCCCGGCCCGCCAGTGACCGCCCCTGCCGCGCTGCCATACCGCCGCACCTTCTTCCCTGCCCGGGGCTGACCGCCGAGAGAGGCATCACCACGTGTTCATCGCCGTCATCAACCACTCCACCCTCGTTACCGACGACCAGGTCCAGCTTGCCGCCCAGGCCTGTGCGGCCCAGGTCCAGCACCACGTCTCGCCGCACTGGGGCGTCCGGCCGATCACCGTGGTCGCCGCGACCACGAAGCAGCCGCTGCCGCCGGGCGCCGCCATCATCGGCATCTTCGACGACGCCGACCAGGAAGGCGCCCTGGGCTGGCACACCGAGGACAGCCACGGCACGGTCTACGGCAAGGTCTTCGCCCGCCCCGTCCTCGACAACGGCGGCCAGCCCCTCCACGGCGCCCTGTCCGTCTCGGCGGTGCTCTCGCACGAGGTCCTGGAGACCTACCTCGACCCGGCCGTCCAGCTGTGGGCCCAGGACGGCCACGGCACGCTGTGGGCATACGAAATCTGCGACCCGGTCGAGGACTCCACCTACGAGGTCAAGGTCGCCGGCCAGCCCGTGACCGTCTCCAACTTCGTCTTACCCACCTGGTTCGACGCCCAGGCCCCCGCCCACACCCCCGTGGACTACCTCGAACACCTGCAGCGCCCCTTCGAGATCGCCGCAGGCGGCTACGCCGTGCGCATGCACGCCGGAGGCACCCCCCAGAGCGTCTTCGGCCAGACGTTCGCCGACTGGAAGCGCCCCGGCAAGCAGCACCGCCTCGCCCGCACGGCACGCCGAACCCCCGCCCGGCACCCCACCGAGGCAGCCCAGTGACCACCTCAGTGGCTGGCCTGCCATGCATCCGGGAAGCACACGCGGACGGAGAATGCCCCCGGCACCAGCTCTGCCCGACGTGCGGGGAAACGATCAACTACTGCACCTGCCCCGCCCCCGGCCGGCCCATCAGCAGCCACCGCCCGGCACCACCGGCCGTTGGCCACACCGCCCGGTAGCCCCGCCCACGACCAGGAGAAGCCCGTGCCCGCCGTCCGTCTCGCCGCCCGAGTCGCCGCCGCGCTCGCCGTCACCGCCACCTGCGCCGTCACCTCCCCACCGGCGCAGCCGCCCCTCACCGACGACCAGCGACTCGTCGCCGCCCTCCCGGCCGCCGTCACCGCCCCCGCGCCCGGCTACGACCGCTCGCTGTTCGGCGACTGGCAAGACCTGGACGGCGACGGCTGCAACGCCCGCCAGGCCGCCCTGCTGCGCACCCTCACCGAGCAGGTCACCGCCCCGGAACGGCCCACCGAGTGCACGATCGTCCTGTCCGGCCGGCTCACCGACCCCTACAGCGGGACCAGCGTGGTCACGGACGTCGAGCACATCGACATCGACCACCGCGTCTCACTGCGGGACGCCTGGGCCTCCGGCGCGAACACCTGGACCGAGCAGTGGCGCCTTGAGTTCGCCAACGACGACGACAACCTGGTCCCCACCCTCCCGTCCGTGAACCGGTCCAAGGGCGGCCGCGGACCCGACCAGTGGAAGCCCTCGGCCGGCAAGGCCGCCGAGTGCGCGTACGCGGCCGGCTACGCCCGCACGAAGGCCCGGTGGGAACTGGGGGTGACCGACGCCCAGCGCGCAGCGCTGATGAAGGCGCTGACCGGCTGTTAACCCGTGCTCCATTTCGGCTGTTACAGTTAAAGGAGTCGGTGATGGGGCTTCCCCAGCCGCACACTCCATCGTGACTGTGCCAGGAGCCCACCACCATGCCCACGAGCGCGTTCATCTACCCCGAGCGCCCCGACTTCCCCGAGATCCGCAGGAAGGCCCGCGAGGCCGTCGCCGCGGACCTGGGCAAGATCGCCCACCCCATCGAGCGCGCACGCCGAGCCGTCGAGGTCCTCACCCAGGCCGAGCAGGACATCGCCATGTACAAGCCCCGGCGCGAGCGTGCGGCCCTCTCCCTGTGGGCCTACGAAGGCCACCGCACCCGCGGCCTGGAACAGTCGATGGGCTGCACCCGCATGCAGTGGACCCGCATCCAGGCAGGCGCCTTCGGCTGGAGGATCGCCGGGAAGGTCCCCCCGCCCACGCCGAGCGCCGGCCCCGACCGCGTCGCGGCCGCGCGCGCCGCAGGCATCACCGAGCTGCCAGTGGAAACCGCCCTGTCCGAGGTGTCGAAGTTCGGCATCCTCACCGAGCAGGCCATCGCCCGGCAGACGGAGGCCCGACAGGTCCGGGACGCCGCGATCCTTGCACTCAAGCAGCCGCCCTACCAGCTGACGAACGAGGAGATCGCCGCCCGCAGCGGGATGGCCGCCACCGACACCGTCGGGACCGCGGCCAAGCGCCGCATCGACGAGAGCCAGCAGGCCGAAGCCGACGCGGCGCAGCAGGAAGCCGCCGCCGAGCTCGCCGCGGAGCTGGCCCCACTCAGCCCCGCCGAACGGGCACGCCGCGCCGCGGAGATCGTCGACCAGGTCGACGAGGAGATTGCCGAGCACACCCGTCAACGCGAGCTCGCAGCCCTGTCCCTGTGGGCCTACGGGGGCCACCGCATCCGCCACATGAACGCGGCACTGGGCTGCACCCGCGAGGAGTGGGACCAGGTGTGGAGGAACGCTCTCGGCCAGGTCGACGACACGGCGGAGGCACCGCGGGCCGGCGCCACCCGAGCCCGCATCGCCCACGAACATGGCATCAACGAACTGCCCGTCGAAACCGCCCTCGCCGCCCTGCAGAACCACGGACAGCTCATCACCAAAGCCCGCGCCCGCCGCGACGAAGCGGCAGCCGCGGCACGCCAGGTGTAACGCTCACGGGCCCCCCGTCGTACACCAGGGTGTGAGGTGCTCCTCCACAGCCCTCACACCCCCTGCTGCTCCCGGGCCACCGCACTCCGGCCCGGGAGCAGCGCCGTTCCCGGCGGTGCCTACACCTGCAGTCCCACGCGCGCCTGCTGTTGAGGGGCCGCTGCGCCCTGGTCTTCCGGCCCGGCCCCGGCCTTGCGCTTCTCGCGAGCAGCAGCCCAGGCGTTCTCGTTGGAAGACTTGATCTTGCGGAAGTAGCGCTTCATGGCGGTGGAGCCCTTGGCCCAGTCGCCGAGCTCGGCGATGGTGTCCTCGGGGATGCCGCTCTCGTACAGCTCGGTGGCGCCGCCGGCGCGCAGGCCGTGGGCGGTGACCCTGCCCGCGGTGGTGGCGTCGCGCAGCGCGTTGTAGCCGAGCTTCACGCGCTCGTCCTCGGTGAGGTGGGCGACACGCGTGTACGCCTTCCTCGCGAGGGCCTTGATGTACTTGTTGATGGTCTCGCCGGAGAGGAAGGACAGCTCGGTCCAGTCCTCGGGGGTGAGTTCTTCGTCGGTCTTCGGCGTGCCGTCCGGGTGTGTGGGGCGGGTCTGTGGGGTAAGCCGGACCCCGAGGCGCCCGGCCTTGTCGAGGGCTCGGAACAGGGCTTGGTCCTCGGGCTGACGGATCCGCCGGCCGTACTCCAGCCAGGTGCGTACTCGGCGCACCGGGCAGATGTGCGGGGCGTCGTCCCGGGCGGGGATCCATGCCTCGAACACGGAGCCGTCCTTGTGGGTCTTGCGGTCGACCAGGCGCACGTCGATGCCGTCGCGGTGCAGGGTGACGTGGGTGACGATCAGCCGGGCGAGTTCGATCCGGCGGCTGAGCAGGTGGTAGCCCAGGGTGGCGATGGCGGCGTCGCGCAGGTCGGCGGGCCGGCCCTGCTCGTCGCAGACCGCGACCATCTCTTCCAGGTCGACTTCGCGGATCGCGGGGCTCTGCTTGTCGGTGCGGGTCCGGTTCCACTTGGCGCGGTAGGCCGAGAGCATCGCGGTGACCTGCCGGGTGCCGGGCCTGGTGCTGCCGGGGGTCTGTTCCTCGTTCCAGGTGACGACCGCGCTCTTGTAGACCGCGATGGTGTCCGGGTCCAGTTTGCGCAGGATCATGTCGCCGACGTAGGCGATCAGCGTTGCGGTGGTGCACGGCAGGGCGATCCGGCCGCGTTCGGCGCACCACTTCTCGAACAGCCGGATCTGATTGGCCCGGTTGCGCCGGGTGTTCTCCTTCGGGCCCTTCTCAATCAGCTCGGCGACTTCCTCGGGGATGACGAAGTCGACCGCGGTGTACTGCGGTGCGACGAACGGGGCGGGCAGCGGCCGGCCGGCCACCAGCACGGTGTCCCGGGTAAAGGCGGAGACGTCCAGGCCGGGCGCCCGCACCGGGACGGCCGGGAGCGCGGGGCCGCCAGCCTCGACCAGCTCCCCGTCCACCACCACCTCGACCTCGGTGCTCACTTGGCGCCGGCCTGGTCCGCGCGCTGCCACTGTCGCCCCGCGGCGTCTGGGTTGTCCGCGTGGTCACGCCAGTTCCCGGCCAGCTGGTGCAGAGTGTTCAGCGCGGTAGTGGCGCCCGGGATGTCACCGGCATCGAGGGCTCCGTCGATTCGGCCGAGCGCGTAGGCGCTCATGGTCAACGCGGTGACCAGCTCCTCCGGCACGGTGTGGCCGGCCGCGGCCGCGGTCTCCACCAGCCGGGCCCGGACGAAGCCGTGCACGGCGTTGGCGTGCTCCCGAGCCTGTGCCGGGGTGCGCGTCACCGGGTCACCTGCGCCGGGGCGAGAGGGCGGTTGCGGACTCCACCGCGCGGGCCGAACTCCACCACCGCGTACGGTGCCTCGGCAACGGTCAGCTCGGCGCCCGGCTCGCCGGCCACCTCGTACAGGTAGATCCGGGAGTCCTTGTTGCCGAAGTACTGCGCGTCCTCGACGGTGCGGCCGTCGGCCAGGTTCTCCCGGCAGCGGGGGATGGCACCCGGGACGGTGGGGGCGAGCCGGTCCAGCAGAGCCTGCTCCGCGCCGGTGCGGCTCGGCCACCACTCCAGCGGGTTGGTCACCGGCCCTTCCACGTCGCGGTCGATCGGCCACCAGCGGCCCCAGACACGACGTCCAGTCACGCGAACTCCTCCTTGTGGTAAGGCTGTTGGGTGGTAATGGCGGCGGACTCCGGGGCCGGCTCGGCGTGCGGTGTGATCGTGTCGATCACCGTGCGCAGCGCCTCGCGGATCGCGTGCTCGCGTCTGGTCCACAGTTTGCTGAGCTGCGCCGGGTCCGGGGTGTCGGCCAGGTTGGGCTGCTGCAGCAGCAGGTTGGCGGCCGCCATGTACTCCTGGGCCCGGTCGAAGGCGTCCTGCAGTTCCTGGTAGCGGGCGACGGCGGCGGCCTCGGTACGGCACCGCAGGTCGGTGCACGGGATCTCGGCGCGCACGGTGAGGTAGCCGGCCTCGTCGGAGGTGACGGTCAGCGGCAGGTCGGCGTCCGGGTTCTCCCGGCGGCACGGATGTTCGTCGGCCAGCTCGGTGCGGGCCTCCTCGTGCAGGCCCGGGTAGCCGCCGACCTCGTGCAGGAGGTCGGCGGTGATGCCGCGCTCATAGGAGTGGAGGACCGAGGCGGGTCGCTTCGGGGCGGGCGTGGTGCTCAACGGGCTCTCCTGCGCGCGCGGGGTGCTGACGAGGGAAAGCCTCTCACAGCGGTAGCCTCTGATATTGATGCTTATACGAGGCTAACGACGTTAGTCAGCGACGCAAGCGGCTGGAGAGGTGTAGGGGACGGCGCGGCCGGCACCGGTCCGGCCGCGCCGTTCCGGGTCAGCGCTTGCGCCTCTCCCGCTTCTTGCGCTCCTCGTCCTTCTCCAACTGGTCGATCGCGTCGGCCACCCGGCGCAGCCGCCGGGCCAGCGACCCACGCTCGGGCGCCAGATCGCCCATCAGCCACCTGGTCACCGGCAGCGCGACCACCGCAACCAGCCAGATCACAGCCTGCTCCGCGCCCGGAAGCCGCGGGTCGTCCCCCTCCGTCGTGGCGGAGTTCGTCTTCGTCGTCATGGCCCGACCGTAGCGCTGTCGCCGCCGACCGGAAGACCGCAACGACCAGCCCTGGTGCTCGCCCACCAGGGAAGCACCCGAACGGGTGAAGGGCCCGGGAGCCCCGTTAGATATCTAGCGGGGCTCCCGGGCCGGCCAGGCGGCCGGCCACCTACTCACGCGAGTAGGTGGGGCAGGTCGAGCCGGGCAAAGCCCCCGCGCTGGGACGGGTGCGTCGCTAGGCTGGTCGTCACCGAGGCCCTGCTTCAGGAAGAGTGCGATGAGCGACACCCCCGCCGAGCTTGACCCGCTGGACCAGCAGATCTACCAGGAGTTCGAACTCATCGGCTGGCGACTGGAGTTGCTGACCGGCGACCAGGGACTTGCCGACATGGTCCGTTCCAGCCTCAGCCAGGCCTCGGCTCGCTACGCCGCCCAACTGCGCTCGGATGATGATGAGACGGTGGCCGAGGCCGTGCTCGACCTGGTGACCAACCTCTACCCAGGCGACACTCCCATCCCCGACGACTGGTGGACCACGCCGCTGGGCCGGCTGACTGCGGCCAGCACCGGCCACCCCACCGCGGAGTCCGTCACCTACAGCGTGGGCGGCGCCATGCTCGGCATCGACTCCGGCGCTGTCGAGCTGCTCGCCCGAACGGGCCAGCTCGACGGGCACCCGGACGGCGGCGTCACCTCGGTGTCCGTTCAGCAGTACCTCCAGGCGCACCCCCGCCCCTGACCGGCGCGCACGCACCGGAACGCGGTCGCGATACCTGCGGCCGCTTCCTGGCGAAGTGCGCGAGAGGATAGCCGTGAAGGCTTCGTCAACAACGAAGTACAGAACTTCTGAGTCTTCAGGTTGTTCTACTCCGGTTTGTCTTCGGCGAAGTTCCCGGTCTAGACTTACGTCATCGAAAGGGCTTCTTTGTTGCTGTTCGCCACCCAGCAGCGAAGACGATTAGCTTACGCCACAGAGTCGATTATTAATCAAGTCGGAACTAATCTGATTCAAAGTCTGACCAACTTTGACGAGATAGTTTCTTATTTGATCTGAGAGTTTCCGGCAATGATTTGCCGGGAAGCATGGTGATGCCGTCCGACTGCTCCCGTAGGAGTGTCGGACGGCGGGCCGCTACACGGGCGAATCACCTCGGGTGCGGTTGGGGATGGTGCCCCCGACCGCACCCAAGCCTTAGAGCAGGCGGAATACCTCCACCAGCACCCTCAAGGTCTCAATGAGGATCATGCGCCACTGCCAGCGGCGTTCCTGGTCATCCGGGTCGGGGCCCGACTCGTCGTCATCCCCCGGCTTCGTTCGAACCGTCATGGAACGCTGCTCCCCTCCGCATTTTTGAACGCTTGGACCGGTTGGCCCAAGCGGGTACACGGGGGAGGGTCAGGAACTCCTGAATGCAGTGCCGATGCTGATCCTAGAGCCACCCTCCGGCCGATAACAAATTCGGCCCGAATGGGCATATCGTTTCGATATCCATTCCTCCGGGTGGCATCCGTTGACCTGCGATGACGCATTTTGCTACCGAGTAGCACGCGCGCCGGCTCCGCCGGTGGACTTGCGGGCGCCGGGCGCTGTCAGCCCGGTGCGGCATCCTGGAGCTCCACCACGAGACGGGCGGCCATGGACGAAAAGCAGAGGGCGCGCGCAGCGAAGATGCAAGCGGTCGCCGAGGACGACCGGGTGCCGGACGGCCTGCGCGAGGCCGCCCTCAACCGGCTGGCCGCCCTTCAGGAACGGCACGGCCTGCTACTCGAGGAGCAGGTGCCACCGCCACGCCAACCCGCCATCGGCAGCCGGGTGCTGGGCGCGAAGGCCGAAGCCACCTGGGACCTGCCCACCAGAGACGTTGCCGCCCTGATCAAGGCCGAGATCAAGACCGCCCGGCAGCCGGCGCCGCGCGGACCCGCTCGGGACGCCGTCACGCTGCACAACCCGATCCGGGACGCGCCCAAGGGCACCCGCATCCACGTCTCGCACCGGCTCTCCACCGGGTCGGCCAGCATCGCCATCAACGTCCGAGGCCTGCCCAACGACTGGGCCATCAGCGGTAGTTCGGAAGTTCGTCCCGGTGTCGTCCGCAACGTGCCCTCGTCGGCCTGCAGAAACCTTGCGCAGGCCCTCTGGGTGATCGGCGACGCGTACAACTGGCGCGGCGACGGCTACATGCAGGACTACGTCGACTGCCGGTTCTTCTTCCACGTTGAGCTCTACTGTGCGGACGGCACCCACCTCAACCTCGACGTCACCTGACCGGGCCCGGGAGGAGGCGACACAACGCTCCGAGTGCCGGTAGGAACACCCTGACGCGGATGCGAGTGGCCAGTGCGGCGCAGCCGAAGGAGCTGCCCCTGGAGGGCTACCGTCCGCGGCCCGGCCCGGGCGCAGCACACGACGCTGCGCCCGGGCCGCACGTTCGGGTAAGCCTTCCCGCCGGCCTCCGCTCGACCTGGTGCCCCCGTACGCGGTGAGCACGCGCGTCAGCCAATGGCTGACGGTTGCTGCTGGAGGCCCGGCGGATGAGACCTCGTTCAGTGCCCTCCGGGGCACCGCATCGTCAGCCGTTGGCTGACGCCCGCTTCGCCGGGCTGGTGAGTACCCCGTACTTCTTCGCCGCGGACTGCTTGGTGATCCCGCCCAACGCCTGGCCGACGTCGCTCCAGGATCCGCCGGCGCCGCGCGCCCTGGCCATCAGTGCGGCGGTGTTCGCGTCCAGGACGGCCTGCAGATCGGCGACGAGCGTGAGCGCGGCGAGCGCAGCATCCCGGTCGATCTCCTCGTCCGCGAGCGCAGCGGCGAAGGCCTCCACCAGCGGCATCGGTGTGGCGCGCTCCCGCCAGGCCGTGCCCTGGTCGCCGCGGGCGTAGCGGGCGGTGAGCAGCTCGACCGGGGTCGGCTCCAGGACGGGCGGCGCGGCGTCAGCCTCTGGCTGACGCCCGTCAGGGGCGGCCGGCGGCGTGAGGAGCCAGCCGATTCCCTTGCGCTCGGTCAGCAGCTCCAGCGCGTGGTCTGCGTTCCGGTCCCGGCCCCAGGGCCTGTCCTGAGCGGACTCCTCCAGCAGCCGTTCCACCATGGCGAGCTCCCGCGCGGTCGCGGTGCGCAGCGGGAACGCGACGTCCTCCAGCAAGTGTTCCGCGGCGTAGCGCGGGGTGTTCCAGCGGTGGACTTCGCCTGAGACGTAGCAGCGGATCGCTCCGAGGACGGTCGCTTCGTCGGAGAGGTCGCGGCCGGCATAGACGATGTCCTTGTGCTCGGGCAGGTGCCGCTGGACGGCAGCGAGCATGGCCTTCCTGGTCGGTCCGTCGTGCCAGCGGATCACCCAGTGCTGCCTGGCGTCGTAGTACTCCGCGTCCATGTCGCACTGGTGGATCTTCGACATCTGCCGGACGAAGGCGCGGATTTCGCTGCTGCGGCTGGCCACCGGTCACTCCTGCGCGGGCTGGGCGGCAACCCACTTCGCGGCCGCCGTCGGGGTGGAGAAGCCGTCCTGGGTGGTGCGGTAGGCCACCATGACTCCGTCGTGGTGCCACCGGGGATGGGCGTGGCCCTCCCAGCGCCACGCCCCGCGGGGTGTCTTGTAGTACCGGACCTGCCCGATCACGTCGTTCTGCACCAGGTGGTCGGTGCGCCGGGTGGCGACGAGGTAGCCGAAGACCTCCGGTTCGCCGCGCAGGATCGGCAGCCCCGCGTACAGCCACACCGGGCCGGCCTTCACCGGCGCCGTCCCGTACCCGATCGCGGCCAGCGACGAGTGCTGGTACGTGTGCTGCTCGCCGGTGAGCTCGGTGACGCGGTCGCAGGACCGGCAGAGGATCTGCACGCGCAGGTCCGTGTACTGCCCGCTGTGGTTCTCGCACTTGGGGTCTTGGCACACGTGGCCTTCACCGCGCTCGCGCTCGACTGCCCGGTACCGCACCTCCCAGCCGGTCGCTCGGCAGCCCGGGCCGTGCTTCGGCTGCTCGAACCCGAAGTACTCCTCGGTGATGATCCCCATCCCGATCCTCCAGCCCCAGGTACGCCCGTCGCTGACCGTCATCCTACGGCTGACGGTCCGGTGGCCGGGCCAGGAACCGGGAGCCTGGACAGGAGAGTTCGGCGGTTCTCACCGCGGGTGCCCGGCCGGCGCGCTATCGTCAGAGGCGGGGTAGCTCCGCGGCTGCCCGTCATCCATGCCGGACCTCGTGCCCACGCCTCCGGCCAGCGATCAACGCGATGCCGACCGCGGTTGCTCACCGCCGTCCCGTGAACCCGGCCGGCGCGGGCGTGGGACGCGCGGCCAGGAAGACGCTGACGATGGCTGACCCCCGCAAGCGCCAGATCAGGGCCCGCATGAGCGCGCGGCCCGGCGAGACCTACATGCAGGCCCGCCGCCGCCTCACCACCGCTGCCGATCCCAGCACCTGGACCGTCGGAACCGTCGGGTTCCTCTTCTCCTGCAGCCTGCCGACCGAGCCGGACCCCAACAGCACGTTCCAGGCGACGCCCGAGACGGTCCTTGCCGCCGCCGTCGCCAACAACTGCCAGGTCCTCACCCGGGAAGACACCGGCGAGGAGTACCCGGCCTGGGCCGACGTCGTGGTGCTGCGCCCGGCCCGCCCGGACGAGGCCCCGCCCGGCTGGTACCCGGTCGAGGCGTTCATCGCCGTACGCTCCCGCCGACCCTGGGACGAGCAGGACGAGGACGAGCAGGTCATCACGGACGCCTACCGGGCGGCGCGCGACACGGTCACCCGGATGTGGCCCGGCCTCCCCGAAGCCTGGAGGCCGGCCGCGATGAACCTTCTCACCGTCGCCGGACTCCGCGGCTGGACCGACGAGGACCTCCAACGCCTGGCCGCGAATCCGCTCGGCCGCTCCACCACCGTCGGCGCCGACCCGACGCTGCGCCCAGACGAGGGCTGAGCACGCCGGGGGTGGTTGCTTCGGCACCGAGTCAACCACCCCCGGGAGACCTGACTCGTCCGGGTGAACCTGCGCCCCGAGGGCGTTGGACGGGATTGGCTGCTCCTAGGATCAGCGGGAGGGCCCCGCAGCCCCAGACCGCCGTCCAGCCCGTGGCAGAGACGGCACATCAGGTCGGACCCGCGACGCGGCGAGCGGTCAGTTCCCCGTCGTGCCGACCAGGCGCTCGGGCCACGGACCGCAGCGCCGAACTGGACGGCCACGATGACCGAACCCCGCCACGCCCGTAAGACAGCCGTACGCGCCCGCATGGCCGAGACCGGCGAGACCTACACCCAGGCCAACGCGGCGATCGCAGCCCAGCGCGGTGACGCCTCTGACCGGCGCCGCATGTTTGCCGAGATGGATGCCCGCCGGGACCGCTACGAAGCGGCGGCCCAGGCCGCCCGCGACCGCAACGCCCCCGTACACACCGGGCTGTGGGGTGCCTTCGGTGCAGGCCAGCCGGACTTCAGCCGGGTCGAGGCGTCCCTCGCCGTTCCCACCGGCGACATGGTGACCTGGACGCACTTCACCGAGGGCGGCCGGGAGCTTGCCGAGGAGATCGACGAGAAGGCCCGGGCCGCCGGTCTCCGGCTTGCCGATGCCCGACTCATCCGCCGCCGCAACCGCCCCCACCGGCGGACCCACGGGCCGCTCAGCGTCTTCGTCTGGGATCTGCAGGCTGTCCTCGCTGACGTCGAGGCCGACATCCGTGCCGGCCAGGAGGACAAGGACGAGGCCCAGGCGATCTTGGACGAGAACTACCCGGCGACGATGCACGAGCGGTTGGACAGCTGGCGGAGCTTCGCCGAAGTCATCGAGCCGATCGCCATCCAGGAGCCACCCGGCATCGACATGACCGGCGTCGACCCGGAACTGGACGACCTGTAGTCGCACGGCACCGAGGCCAGCGTTTCAGAGGGTCCGATTGCCGAACATATAGATGGTGGGACGCCCCACGGCATCGAACTTACAATCATCGGAATTGCGTGGGTACCAACCCTTAATCACATGAAGCCCCATGTATGTCTCCACCACGATCTCAGGCCGACGTGCCAGCCTGACCTCGGCGTGGTAGATCCGGTCCCCAATGGCAACAAGGACCTTATCTCCGACCTTGAATGGCTTGTCATCAAAGTCGAGCAACCTGTCGGCCATGGCTTCAAGGGCTCCTTGCTTGGCGTCTACAAGGCAGTGTCGGCGTATTCACTTCGTGTTGCATGCCGACGTCGGCGAGGCCCATGGATCCCCGGGACCAGTCCTCCTTAGCCCTTTGGTGCCACCTGTCGGACCGGATTCACCCGTGGCAGAGAAGCCGGTCCGGCGGGCTGAGGGCTGTGGTCGGGGTAGAGCTCGGCGTAGGCCTGGTGGTGGTCGGCGTGGTGGGTGCGTCCGGCGTCGGTGAGGTGCAGCAGCGGCCATGGCCGGTCGGCCTCCGCGGGATCGGCGTACGGGTTGCGGTACGGGGCGCAGCCCGGCAGGGAGCGCAGGTCGATAACGGCGGCGAGGCCCCGGGAGGTGAGCTTCTCGATGGCCTTGGTGCTGCGGGTGACCGCGGTGACGGAGCCGGAGAGCAGCCCGCCCGGCAGGTCGGCGACCACCTTCGGTGCGAGCCGGCCCGACTGGGCGACGTGCTGGCGCAGGGATGCGGCGCGTTCGGGGGTGTCGGCCGCGGCGAGCGCGGCCAGCAGCCGGTGGGCGATCTCGTCCAGCAGGTGCCGGGGACGGGAAGGCCGACGCGGTGCGGTCGCGGGCTTGGGCGCGGGGTGGGCGAGATCGTATGCGCGGCCGCCGGCGACGGCGGACTCCAGGTGGGCGGCCAGCGCCCACGCGATGGCGTACACGCTGTCGGCGGCCGGCGCCGGTACCCGGTGCCGGGAGATGCCGAGGGCGGCCTTGGCGGGGCGGCGGCCGCGGGTGCGTTTGCCGGTGGCCAGCCGGTACAGGCGCGCCGCCTCGACGTCGACCTCGGTCGCGCCGACCACGGCCGGCGTTGGCAGCGCTTCCAGGTCGGCGCCGTCGACGGTGGCCTGGATGGCCGCGACGGGGTCGGTGCCGTCGGCGGCCGCCGCGAGCGCGGCCAGTGCCGCCGTCACGTACGCGGCGACGGCCGGGCCCAGCGGGTCCAGCTGCTCCAGGCGCCCACGGATCAGCCCGACCCGGACCCGGGCGTGCTCCATGTCGAGACGGTGCAACTCGGTGCGCAGGTCCACCAGCCGCCCGCCCGGCATGGGCGGCCGGGCGACGGTGGCCGTCGCGGCCTCGGCCAGCAGCGCACGCAGATCCTCCTCGGCGAAGACCAGGTCGTCGCAGCGCCGGCCAAGCGCGGCCAGCAGTCGGTCGGCCTCGGCCGGCCACACCGGTTCCGGCGCCGGAACATCGGCGGGGAACAACTGCGGGTACAGCTCCACGTAGGCGGCGTGGTGATCGGCCAGGTGCGCGGTTCCGGCCTCGGTGATCACGTACCCGCCGCCGTACGGGCGGTAGCTGGCGGCGAGCGGCGGATCGTGGTGGATCAGCTTGTCCTCGATGGTGCGGCTGTGGCCCCAGTCCAGGTAGCCGCGCTGGCCGGCACACGCCTGGGCGAGGATGAGCAGCACCTCCACCGCCCGCTCGCGCAGCAGCCCCGCCGGGGGCTTCTTGGCGCGGGCCGGCGCCTTCCACCCCCGAGAGGCGCGCACGACCTTGCGGCCCAGCGTCGTCATCGCGACCTGCCGCATCACCCCGTACCGGGTGGGCCGGTGGCCGAAGGTGATCAGGGCGCGCTCGTGCAGCACCGCCATCGTCGACCCCGTCCCCTGGTCGTGCACCCCGGCATGACGCCACTGGGTTTGCAAGGCGGTGTAGCTGACGAGCGCCGGCAAGCTCGGCTCGTGATAGGCGTCGATCAGCCGCCACACCGCCGCCGGGGTGTCGTCCCAGTGCCCCGCCGCACTGTCGGCGGCGCGCTGCGCCTCTCTGGCCTGGTCGGCGTCGAAGATGCTGCTCAGGTAGAGCTGCTGACGGGGGTTGAGGTCCTGCCAGATCTGGTCCGGGGTCGGCTTCGGCATCTCGGGTCTCACCGGCTCTCGGCGACGCGGCTGTCGTCCGGGCTGCCGGGCGCCGGGATCCAGGCTGGGAGCGGCGAGGTGTCGGCCGGCACGGGCACCTCGTCGGCCGGGTAGATGGACCGGCCGCGGCCGCGCCCGATCAGCTCGGTCCAGCCGCCCCCGGCCGTGGCGGGCTCGAAGCGGACCTCGGCCAGCCACACCTCCAGGGGACGGGGGAACGGCTGCACGTGGCCCCACAGCCTGACGTCGTGGCCGAGCCGTTCGTCGGTCGGCGGCAGCTGCGGCAGGTCCGCGAGGGCGATCCGCAGGACGTAGTGCTCGCTCGCGCCGCCCGGGTCCAGGACGTACCGCACGACGCCGTGAGCGGGCACGTCCAGTACGGCGTCGGCCTGCGGCTCGCGGGTGGAGTCGAGCCCGCAGATGCGGGCGGAGGAGAAGGAGAAGGACTCGGTCACCGGTGGTGCCTCTCGGGAGGGTTCAGGGGGTGGAGAGCTGCGACAGCGGGCACGGTCAGCGGTCGGCCGGGATGTTGACCACCCGGCACAGCTCGTCGGCGCAGCCGCACGCCACCCGCAGGTGAAGCGTGGTGTCGCTCGCCTCGGCAAGCGCTTGCGCACCGTCGCCGAGCACCTGGTCCAGCTCCCCGAAGGCGGCGGCCCCGTCGATGTCCCGCTCGCTCAGCCCCTTGGCCTCGGCACGGCGCAGCAGCTCGACGCGCGCGGCCCTCGACTCGGTCGTCTCCGCGCCGAACCCGAGCTGGAAGTGGAACTGCAGGCCCTGGCACGACGGGCAACGCTCCGGCTCCTCGCCATGGTCCTCCCACGCTTGATCGTCCAGGTTGGCGAGCCACTCCTGCAGCTCGTCCGGGTCATTCCAGATGTGGAACGGCGCGCACTCCTCGTGCCCAGCCCGGCCGCAGCCACCACACACGCGGCAGACCACCGGCGCCAGCAGCACCCGTTCGCCGTCCCCAGGGATCTCGTAGTGGTCGTGGGTGTTGCCGAAGCCCTGGCAGGCGGGGCACGGCGCGGTGCCAGCGAGATCCGGGACCGGCAGATCGGCTACCAGCACCTGGCGGCCCCGGGTGGCCCATCCTGTGGGTGCGGTGCGCGCCTTCAGCCCCTCAACTGCCGCCTGGTGGCCGCCGCCGGCCTCGGCCGCGCGGCGGCGGGCGGTCTGCTTGCGTCCGTGGTTCTTGACCATCTCGGGCTCCTGTCCCTGGCCGTTGGCGCGCCGGTCCCGTGACCCGCTGCGCGCCGGTATCAGGGCACGGCGAAGCAGGTTGATCCTGGTGGAGATGCACAGGCGCACCCTCGGGCCGTTCTCCCGCCGGTCACGGGCCGACGGCCTGGCCCCGACCGCCACCGGCGGCCGGATGAAGCACGGCCACAGCGTAGCGGCAACTACCGACAGCCCGAAGCAGATCCAGCCGCGCGCCGGTCAGCCCGGCGACGGCCGGCGCGTGCCTCTTCTCGCCGCCGGCTTCTCTCCGGCCGGACGGGCGGCCGCGGTCTTCGGATGCTCGGCCGCGGCACGGGCGATCGCCTCCTCGAGGAGGGCGGTCAGGTCGACCACCGGCGCGGTCTCGAACACCGCGGCGTCGGGGGCGTGCGGGGCCGGCAGACCCGCGGCCTTGGCCTCCACCACCCGCACCAGTGCCGCCGTGTACTCGTCCTCCTCCGCCTCCGGGCTGAAGCCCTCCCCGAAGGCGTCGATCAGCTGGCCGGCCAGGTCGACCTCCTCCGGTTGCAGCCGGAGCGCCTCGGGAGCCAGGTGCTCCGGGCTGCGAACCTCATCAGGCCACAGCAGAGTGATCATCGACAGGACCCGGTCGCGGGCCCCGATCGCCACCAGGCTGTCGCGGGTGCGGATCGCGGTGCGCCCGATCGCCACCCGGCCGGAGCGGGCCAGGGCCTCGCACAGCAGAGCGTACGGGCGCGCGGCGCCCGGGCCGGCGGTCAGGTAGTAGCCGCGGTGGTAGTAGAGCGGGTCGACACGGTCGGCGGGCAGGAAACCCAGCACCCTGATCTCCCGGGTGTCCGCCATGGGAAGCGACTCCAGGTCGGAGCGGGTGAGGACCAGCGTGCGGCCGTCCGGCAGCTCGTAGCCCCGCTCGATGTCCTCCTCAGGGACCTCCTGCCCGTCCCTCGAACACACCTTCCGGTACCGGACGCGCGCGCCGTCCGTGGCGTGCACCTGGTGCAGGGGGACCTTGTGCTCGCTGGTCGCCGAGACGATCCCGACAGGAACACTGACCAGCGAGAACGTCAGAACCTTCTTCGCGATCACACTCGGCACGGCCGACTCCTGCGCTGCTCCCCCCGGGTCTTCCAGCTCACCGCTCCCGGCCGTTGATCGCACCTGGAACAGCCGAAGGGACCGGCGGGACCCCCTGCTGCTGATCCCGCCGCCCGGCGGGATCAGCAGCAGGGGGGGTCTTCCCCGCGGCCTGTGGGTCAGTCCAGCCCGAGCGTCCAACCAGCGGAACCCGCCTGGACCCGCAGCCCGCCTTGGCCGGCACGCTGCCGGTCGAGCTCGGCCGCCAGCTCCTCGGCCGGCACCTCCAGCTCGTTCGCGCGGCGCAGCACGACCGCCAGCACCGCGCGCAGCTGCTCGGGGTCCTCGAGGACGGGTTCGCCCAGCTCGTCAGGGGCGTACCAGGCGCCGTCGCTGAACGGGGCGCCGAGGTGGGTCACCTCGGCGGTGCGGTTCATCAGCCGTTGGGCGGTGTCCACGAAGCGCTCCGCCAGCCCCGCGGTCAGCAGGTCCATCATCTGCGAATCGCTGGCGTTCTCCGTGATCTCGCCCCGCTTCACCAGTACCTTCCGCAGCCGATCGCGCGCCATGGTGTCGGAGTGGCCCAGGAAGTTCCGCCACTTGGTGAGCTCGGTGAAGAAGGCCTTCTCGTCCTCGTTCCACGTGAACGGCTCGGCCTCGGGGTTGAGGATCGCCGCGGACTGGGTGACCGCCCCCGCCCGGTCGTCGAACTTCGGGCTGCTGATGGTGTTCCCCGCCTGGATGTGGGTCCAGTTGATGAACGCCTCCACAGCGGCCTGGACGAGCACCACGGTGGAGATCACCGCGTCGCGCTCCCGGGCCCGGCGCTCCAGGCCGCTACGGCCGACGGCGCGGTCGACTTCGGCCTGGGCGGCGAAGTGGCCGGCCTGGCGGCTCTCCACAACGGCGCGGCGGAACATCACCTGCGCAAGGTTAACGTCATGTCGGTCGTCCGGACGGGGACGGACAGGGGTGGGGGCGGGCGAAGAGGGCGCGGAGGTGTTGGTCACGTCGTCGATCCTTGCAGCAGGCGCCGTCCGCCCGCCTCCGAGTTTCCGCAGGTGCGGCACGGAGACGGCTGACGTTTGATCACTCGAACAAATACTCGAATACTGGGTGTGTGACCGCCGCCGTCCCCTTCTCCCGCCCCGTCCGCGCCACCGCGCTGCCGGGCGACGCCGAGCGCGCGCCACGAGAGCTGATGACGCTGCCCGGCGCCTACCGCGACACCCGCCGCTGGTGCCTGGTGGAAATCAAGCACGCCGGCCGCTGGACACCGGCGCTGCTGACCGTGTGGCGCCGCCCACCCAACAGCAGCGTCTGGGTGGTCCACGTGACGTGGGGCGAGGACGGCACCACCCCCGGCACCGAGGGATGGGGCTGGTTCCTCTACGACGACGGGAAGACCATCCGCCCGCTCCCGGAACCCGCCGACCCACCACCGACCGGCCCACCCTTCCTCGGTACGTGGCGCGACGCCGTCATCGTGCCCCCGGAGCTGACCGGCCCACCCGGCGCCGACGGCGAGACCCGGTGCTGGCGCCTGGCCTGGGCCCGCATCGACGACCAGTGGCGCTCCGGCCTCGTCACCGCACAACGCCGCCCCGGCCCCGACCTCCCATGGATCGCCCAGTTCCGCTGGGGCGAGGACAAGCAATGCGCCTGGCTGATCGCCGACGGCATCACCCTGCGCCCAGTACCCACGGAATCCACGCCACCGACCACGGAGCAGCCCCGGTGACCCTCCACCTCGCCCCGGCTCCCAACCACGACGAGCGCCTTGCCGACCTGCTGGCGAAGACCTCACCCGAGGCCCGCCAGCGCCGCGTCGACGCCACCACCTGGCCCGCCCTGGACGCCATCGCCCCGCTCCTGCCCGACCGCCGCCTACCCCGCGGCGCGGTTGTCGAGGTCCTCGGCGACCGCTATCTCCTGATGGCGCTCGCGGCCGGCGCCGCCCAACACCCCGACCTGCACGTCGGCCTCGTCGGCCTCCCCGACCTCGGGCTCGCGGCCCTGAGCGCCATGGGAGTCAGCTACAGCCGCCTCGCCACGGCCGACGACCCCGGTCCTCAGTGGGCCGAGGTCGTCTCCGCGCTCGTCCGCGAAGGCGCGTTCGGCGTGATCCTGCTCGAACCGACCACCGCCCCGCAGCCCCGGGACCACCAGCGCCTCACCGCCCGCCTCCGCGAATCCGGCTCCACCCTGCTCGTCACCACCCCCTGGCCCGGCGCAGCACTGCGCCTCACCACCAGCCGACCCCGCATCGAAGGCCTCGGCGACGGGTGGGGCCACATCACCTCCCGAACCGTCGACGCCGCCTGCACCGGCCGCGGCCGCGCCGGCACGCGAACCCGTACCGCCACCCTGCTCCTGCCCGGCCCCGACGGCACAGCCCAGCCCCTGGCCCCGGCCATCGAACGGACCACCGGATCGACGGCCGCCGCCGTCACGGCGTAACCCCGCATGCCGGGCCCGGCCGGCACCGGCATCGTGGACAACAGCGGCCCCGGCCCGAACCCCCGAGCGGGCCCGGGCGCCGTCCCGGGGCCGTAGCAACCCCGGATGAGCCCTGCGATCCCGCAGGTCAGGCAGCACTCTCGGGGCGTGGAGCACGTCTCCATGACGGGCGTACCGTGGAACCATGGCCGGCCGGGTACGCCGGTGCGCGTACTGCTGGGAACCGCTGCGAGCGACTGCACGCAGCGACGCTCAGTACTGCTCGGCGAAGTGCAAAGCCGCTGCCCGCCGCCAGCGGCACCACTACCTTGAGGCCGTCGCCATCGGCCTGTGGTTCACCATGGGCATCGAGACCGAGCATGTGGTCCGCTGCCCGGCCTGCGGCCGCCGCTTCGCCCACAAACACGGCCACCGCCGAGACGCCGTCTACTGCAGCTCCGCGTGCCGACAGGCCGCCTACCGGGCCCGGAAGGCCAAGCGGGTACGCGAAGCCGTCACGGCGTCGGCCGATGTTACGGATGCCGGAACCGACTACACGTCGCTCACCAGCGAAAACGGCACCGCCGAGATGGGCCCGATGGGGACCTCGTAATCGATCTCTTCGCAGCGACAGGTCACAGCACGCCGGACCGGCTCACAGAAAGATCTTGGACACCGGGACGCCTGGTCCAGAGTCAGCGCTCGGAGCTGCTACGCTCCCGTCCAACTTGGGGCCGTTGCGCCGGCCCAGGGCGACGGCGGCGCCGCGTCTCATCCAAGGTGCTCCGCACCGCGCTTGAGTCCTCGAGCCCTGGAGCCCCCGTGCCCGACAAGCACTCCCGCAAGAAGGCCGTCCGCGAACGCATGGCCACCACTGGCGAACGCTACCGGCAGGCCGTGGCCGCGCTGGACCAACGACGCTGGGCCGAGGGAACTGCCCCCATCAAACCCAGCCACGACGACGGATCCGGCTGGGGTACCTGCACGATCCCCGACTGCCCCGAGTGCGCCGAAGGCCGACGCCGCGGCGACGAGCAGTACGCGGCCCATCAGGCGATGCTCGACGCCTACCAGTGCCCCGGACCTGAGCGATGCGTCCTGCCGGACTGTCCCGAAGGCTGCAACGAGGAAGAAGAGCTGCAGTTCTCCATGTGCAGGAAATGCTGGGCCGTCGACCTGCCGACCGACGGCACGAACTGCCCCTGGTGCTACGCCCCGCGGTAGACCTGCGGACGTTGGCGCGGTCCCAGCGCAGAACGCCGGGACCGCAGAACGGTCTTCTCGGGACCACTGCGCACCCTATCCGCCACCACCGAC
Source organism: Kitasatospora sp. NPDC090091 (assembly GCF_044747365.1). NCBI lineage: Bacteria > Bacillati > Actinomycetota > Actinomycetes > Kitasatosporales > Streptomycetaceae > Kitasatospora > Kitasatospora sp. NPDC090091. The sequence continues at coordinate 56,290 of NZ_JBIVDY010000026.1, read as the reverse complement.
AGAGCCGCCCCGAAGGGCTGCTGTAACGCCGGCGGGCCGCCCGCCGTACATCCGGGTACAGCACCGATTCGGCGACAGGATCACGAACATGGCTCTCAACCTCACCGCCAACAGCGTCACCGACGAACACCTGGAGGTGCTGCGCCAGCTCCTCGAGTCGAAGAACGCCCTGCTACGCCGGCACGGCCTGGACGCCGGCGCGGCAGGGGAGACGCTGGTGCAGCTGACGCACGAGCTGCCGGCGTCGATCGCGGAGTGGCTGCTCAGCACCGCGCTGGAGCGCGGGGTGTCGGTGAGCGACTTCCTGACGGAAGTGGTGGAGCAGAGCCGGGGCAGCGTTGCGGCGCAGCGCCGGGAGGGGGGTGGGGTGCCTCGGGCGGATGGGGTGGAGTGGTTCAGCGTGCAGCAGCTCGCGGAGGCCACGGGGACGCCGGCGACGACGCTGTACGGGCTGGTCGGCAAGCCGGACGGTCCCAACCCGATTCGGCTGGGCCCCAAGGGCGGGCGCTTCCTGGTGCACCGGGTGGAGGCGGAGCGCTTCGCCCGTTCCCGCGGGCGCAAGTTGGTCGCCTGACGCGGCCGGCAGGGCCTTGATCACGATTCGGTTCCACCGCCCACACGGGGCCTTTGCAGGCTGGGATGCTCGCGGGCATGGACGAGACCACCGCCACGCCGCCCGCACCCACCACCGAGCCGCTGCAGGAGGTCGTCGAGAGGCCGGCAGGGCCGAGCGTACGCGTGCCGGTGTGGCTCGTCGCGGGCCTGGTGGGCTTCGCGGCCGGCGCCGGGGCGGTCGGTCTGACGTGGGGTCTGTCCTCCTCGGCCGACCCGGCGGCGCCCGAGACGTTCACCCTCACCGGGTCCATGTCCCTCAAGAGCGGCGCCACCACGGGGGCCGTGTGCGTCGGCCGTGGCGGGTACAGCGACATCGCGATGGGTGCCTCGGTCACCGTGTACGACGAGGGCGGCCGGGTCCTGGCCACCGGCACGCTCGGTGCGGGCAAGGGGAAGTCGCTGGACGGTTGCGACTTCCCGGTGACGGTGCCCAACGTGCCGAAGGGGCCGCAGTTCTACCAGGTCGAGGTCAGCCACCGCGGGAAGATCAGCCTGCCGAAGGCCGATGCGGAGGCCGGCCTGCTCGCGGTCTCGCTCGGCTGAGCGCGCAAGCAGGCCTGATACCTGGTCAGTCGTGGACGGAGGGCACGCCTCGGCGGCCTCCTGCAAGCTGCAGCCCGCCTTCGCGTCAGGCCGTCACTGCCGGGCCGGACTACTGCGGGTCGTCAGACGCGAGCCGACGCAGCAGCTCCTCCTTCTCCTGCGGCGTCAGTTCGGGGGCTCCGGAAGGCAGGGCGTCCACGTCCACGAACACCGGCTCGTACCCGGGCTCCGGCAACAACGCGGCCGCCTGCCGCAGCCAGCCCAGCGAGGAGGTGGGCGGGTCTACGTCGACTACCAGGACCCGGTCCGCCCCCTGCTGCCCAGGAAGTAGGCGGGCCAGCTCGGAGGCGTCGGTGACGGTCTTGCCTTCGCCGCCTAGCTCCATCAGCCGCTCCAGGTCCTGCGGCATGAGGAAGGGGTTCAGGCGCTGGTCCCGCTGCGCCCGCATGGCCTCGACGGTGCGCTCCTTGTCCCGCAGGCCCCGGAGCCTCTCCGTCGCTCGGTGCGCCTCCATTATCAGGTCTGCGAGCGGCACCTGGTGCTTCTGCTGGTCGCCGGCGGCCTTCTCGCCAGGCACGGCTGCCGGGGCGGGCCGGGAGTGGTCGTCGGCGAGCATCCGCACAGCCTGGTCGCGGCCAGCGTGGTCGAGCTTGGCGGGCAGTTGGCCGGCGGCGGCAGCGGTCCTCACCCGCTGCAGGGCCTTCTGGTAGCCGCAGCCGGTCAAGCGGTTCAGCGCGCGGGCGATCCGCTCCTGGTTGGTGGTGTTGTTCGAGGACATCTTTCTCCTTCGTCGCGTCCTGACGCCTGCTGTTCGTCCCACCACGAGCATGGCCAGGGTGCACGGCTTGGAAGAGGGCGCCCGTCGTTGCTCGCCCCCGCGCGGCAGCACGGTTCACCGGTGCTCCGGGGGTGGGCCCGGGCCGGCGCGCACAAGCGAGGTGCGCCGCGCCGAGCTTACCGGCCAGCACCCACAACACCAGCGACCAGCCGCGTCCGCTCGTTGGCCCGGTCGCGAGCGTCCTGTGGCCGGCGGGCTCTCGTGCCGGGGCGGCGCGGGTTGAGGGGCCCTGGTGTCGGCGAACAGCCAGGGGGCGCCGCCGGGCAGTCCATGTTCGCTGCCACAAACTGCCGTTTGTGGTGGTGCGAGTAGGGCTTCGCCCGGGCGGGGGTGGGTGTAACGCTTCGGGGCGCGTTGTCGTACTTCAGGGTGTGAGTGTCCGGCGGGTGTGTGGTGGGAGCCGCCCGCCGGACACGGCCAAGGGCCCCTGAGGGGCCCACCAGGAACCCCGTGATGACTTGTGATAACAGCCCTGGACCTCAGCCACCCACTCAGCCGGCGCCGCGCGCGCCCCTCACGCGCACGTGGAAACGGCGGTTCGGAAGGCTCGCCAAGGCGGTTGGTGGGGGTAGGGCTGTTATCACAAGTCATTCTTGGAGGGGTCGCCGCCTTCCCTAGTCCGCGATCAACGTCCCCCAGATCTGCAGGGCCGTACCCACGCCGGCCAACCACAGACCCCACGTCTCCCCGGCCAGGCCGTCCACCGTGATCTTGTCGATGTCCCGATCGACCTTGTCCATCCTGCGATAGGCCTCGACGCCCAGGCTCTCCACCGCATCAACCCTGACCCGCGTCTCCTCGGACACTGCCCTCCGCAACCGGCCGAGCTCCCCCTCGCACCGCTCCACCCGGGCCACCGCCTCCTCCAGACGCTGCTCCACCGTCAGCGGCCCGACCATCCTTCGCCCTCGCCCGTCCTCGGCCGTCGCCGCTGCCTCGACCGGCCCCGCGAAGGCGTACACCGCCTCCCGGGGACCCGCCGGCCCTCTGCGCGAGGCCCCGGTCACCCACCGGAACCCACGCGGCACCAACCCGAGCAGCCACCGCCACGTCCCAGGACGCTCCGGCGCGAAGTACCTCCGCGTGTCCCGGACCCCGAACCCGGCGACGACCAACCCGACCAGCGCCAGGAACCCTCCAACCACCTGCAGCACCTTCGAGTACATGACCAGACCGTAGAACCCAGCCACGACCCGGCCCCGCACCCACGCCGACCACCCCGTGGCCCAGCCTGTGACACCCTGTGGCACATGACCAGCACCCTCGACCCGCACCACGTCCTCGCCCACTGGCTCCTCACCAAGCCCTACGGCGAAGAGACCCGCGGCGACTACGAGCGCGAGGTCACCCGCTGGATCCAGCACACCGGCCCCAACATCTGGAGCAGCACCGGCCGCCAGGTCCGCGACTGGGTGAACGCCCCCGACCGGCCCCGCACCGAGGCCTGGCGGATCAGCGTCCTGCGCGGCTTCTACCAGCACGCCCAGGAACTCGACCGCACCATCGCCAACCCGGTCCCCAGGGGGCTGCGGCCCGCCGTCGACGGCCTGCCCGCCGGCCGCCCCGCGCTCACCCGCGCCGAGTCCACCCTCTACATCAGCGCCCTGGACAGCTACAACGGCCTGATGCCCGAACGGGCCCGCGCGCTCGGCTACCTCGTCCTCGGCCGAGGCCTGCGCGCCCACCAGGCCGTCGCCCTCGACATCACCGACATCATCCGCGAGCAGCACCGCACCACCGCACGCGTCACCCTCAAAGGCGGCGGCACCGAGATCCAGGAACTCCCGCCACCGGTCGCTTTCGCCGTCGACAGCTACCTGCCCCACCGCCGGACCGCCGCCCCCGACAGCAGCCCCGAAGCCGGCCCGCTGCTCACCAGCGGCCGCGGCCGCCGCCTCGACAGCTACAACAGTCCCCGCGAGCTACTGCGCACCGTCGCCGCCGCCTACACCCCCGCCCCCGGCGTGTTCCCCCTCGCCCACCTCGCCCACACCCTCACCGCCGACGGCCTCGCCGCCAGCCCCAACCCCTTCCTCGGGTAGGCCGCACGCGAACGGGCCGCCGGGTCATCGAGGACCAGCTGCAGAACTGACCACTTCTCCGATGCCAGCCAGCGACGCGGCGGTGGTCCGGGTGTGAGCCGAGGCCGGTGTTCTGGGTGCTCCAGCCACAAGCCCAACAACTTGGCCTGATCTAAAGGCTGTTGCAACTCTGAGGCAAGGCAGCATGGCCACAGAACGCTCCTCGCCAAACCAACACGGGAGTTGCACATGAAGAAGACAGTCGTCACAGCGCTGGCAGGACTTGCGATCACGCTCGGGGGAGTCGCCGTTTCGGCTCCTTCGGCCGCTGCCGCGCCCGCTTCGGCTTCGGCTTCACAGACCTACGACGTTGGGTACTACAACATCTGGGACTGCAATGCCCAGGGCCAGTACCTCCAGGCCTACTACGGCTCCCAGGGCTACCAGGTCAGGTACACGTGCATTTACGTGAACGGCTTCCCGCCGTACGCGGTGTACCTCCTGCGGGTGACCCTCTCCTACTAAAGAGCGTTCGCCAGCGCAGGTCGTCTGATGCGTGAGTGGCGGGGGGCGCGGGGAACCGACCGCCCCCCGCGAGAACCGCGTCAGCACTCTCGCGCCGACCGGACCATGATCGTTCTCGCCGGGATTTCCTGTACTCCAACTACTCAGACCTGGTCGGCACGACGTTGTGGGTGGCAGCTGCCATCCTGCGGCCATGGACAGCACCGTCGCGTTCAACACGATCACCAATGCCCTCGGCCCGCGCGCGGGCGAGCCGTCCCCTGCAACGCTAACCGCCGTGCTGCGCGGCGCTGAGGCCGCCAGCACCGGGCCCCTGCGGGACATGTGGGGGTTCGCGGCCGCGGCCGCCGAGGCAGCCGGCGGTGACACGGTCAGCCGCCGCGGTCGCGAATTGTGGGCCACCGCTGCCGATTACGCCCGAAGGGCGGCCGACCTCGAGATCCACACTCCGACAGGCGAGACGGTAGGGGCGGGGCGTAGCTAGGTTCGGCGTGCCCCGAACCGCCGACGGCAGGACTTCCCGTGCGACTCGTCCTCACCACCGCTGACCTCCTGCAGCTTGCTCAGACTCCCGTGGAGCGTGCAGCCGCCACGTGCCTGCGGCTCGGGCGCCGGGGCTGGGCCCTCGGGCCACGTGAGCCGGACGGCTTGGTGGCGATCGATGCCGAGGTGCTGCACGAGCGCCTGGCTGCCGGCGACACCTTCGACGAGCTGCTCATCGCCAACGGCTCGTGGCAGGTGGCCGGCGCCACCGCTGGCCGACACCTCCAGGTCGTCACCGGCCCGCACTACACGTGGCAGCAGGCCTGCGTTGTTGACCTTGCCGCGGCGCAGCGGGTGACCGGCCCGGGTGTCGAGCTGTTCGTCACCCGCTGCGGGCTCTACCTGTCCACGGACCGGCAGGGGGAGCTGTCCGATGTCGGCGGCCTTGAGGCCGCTCGGCTGGTCTACCGTCTCCCGGCGTTGCGCGAGGAGGGGTTGCCGCCCACGCTGCTCGCCGCTCGGCACGCGCGCCGGCTGGTTGAGTCGCTGGCTACCCCGGCCGATGCCGGTGTCGAGCGGGCTCGGGCCGGTGCCCGGGCGGCTGCGGTCGTCACGGAACTGCTGCGGCACACCGTTGGGGCGGACGTGCGGGCACAGCGTGGCATCGCCGCCCAGCTGCTCGTCGATCAGCTCGGGTCGCAGGCCGCGGCCCGGACCGACCTGGGGATCGGGAGGTCGACGCTGTCAGAGCTGTTGTCCGGTCGGTAGGGGCGGTTGCGGATGCGGAGATGGCGGTGGTGCGCATCTCCACGAGGGCGAGGTTCGGATCCTCGCATTCGGCCTCAGGGGGTGGGGTCAGCGTCGATGGAAACCGGCTCCAGAGCGATCCGCGGCAAAGGACCAGAGCCCGAGATGGTGCCGAAGTCCCAGCGTGCCCCCTCGGGTGCGAGGGCAACCATGGAGAGCGACCCGGAGGCCCAGACCCGTCCACTCGGCGACACCAGGCGGCGTATCAGGGCCGCCGGGTCGTCCGGCGGTAGCCCGTCGCCGCGCGCGATCGGCAGCCACTCGCCCCACGCGGCGTCCGGCAGCTCGTCCGCCGGCTCGGGGCGGGCAACCGCTTGGAGGCGCGCCCGGAAGTGCGCCGCCCGGGCGGCCATCGTCGCGCGGATGTGCGGCGGGCAGGGCTGAGTGCCCGTCCTGCCCGCCACACCGTCGTTGAGCACGACGCTCAGACCGGAGGGCAGCTCTTGCTCTTCCAGGCGGCTGCCGCTCCAGCTGGCCACCCGCACCCCGGAGGGCCTGGCGACGACCAGGTGGAACGGATCGAAGCGCTCCAGCTGGAGATCGGCGACCGGTCGGCCGCTGACGGCGATGAGCGGCAGCCCACCGCGGGAGAGCCGCTCCTGCGGGGGCGCGGTGTGGCCGATGCCGTTGAGCAGGCAGGCCGCCACCGGCTCGGCACTGGGCACGGTGCCGGGGGCGACGGCAAGCCAGGTCCCGCCCGCGTCCAGGTCCAGGCCGCCGGTGACATTGGGCTGGTCCGGCCAGTGGCGGCCGGGCGGCAGCCACCTGCGGTCGGTGTACTCGTCCCGGACGGCGAGCAGGAACACCGGCACCGGCGAGCCGGGGTCGATGCTGACGAACGTCGTACACACCACGGTCCCCCTACTGCTCTCGGCCGCCCTCCAGGTGGCGGGCTGCCATCAAGACCCCCAGCGAGGCGCCCGACAGAGTCAGCCGGCCATCGCAGGCCGCCTCGACCGCCTCCAGGAGGTCCCACCACTCCAGGGTCATGCCGACCTCCGAGCTGCTCAGCTGCTGCTCACCCAGGGTGAGGCCGCGGGCGAGGAAGAAGTGCAGCCGGGCAGTGTTTCGGGTCATCAGGGCGACGCTGCCCAGCGCTGTCCAGTTCCGGGCGGTGAGCCCGGCCTCTTCGCGGAGCTCCCGCCTTCCGGCGTCCTCGGGGCTCTCGCCGGGCTCAACGGTCCCTCCCGGCGGGGTGACGACCTCGCCGTGGAGGTACGTAACGGAGCGGACCATGCCGACCCGTCCGCGGTCGTCCACGGGGACGATCAGGGCGCCGTCCGGCTGCTCGGTGACCCACACCTCCCCCGGCTGCCCGTCCGGCCGCGTGACCTGGTCCAGGTGGACGGCCATGCGGGGCGCGGTGAACACCGTCTCGCGGTCGTGCTGCTGCCAGCTCACATCGGCCTGCCGCAGTGCAGAACGACCTGGCGCCCGGTCGCGAACGCGGTGACCAGCGCGGTCAGGCGCGCATGCATAGTGGCCGACACCTCGTCCTCCCAGGCGGCGAGCGACAGGAACCGGTGCTCGTCGTGCTCCTCGGACAGGGTGACCGCGTCGGCCTGCCCCCGGGTGAGGGGCCCGGTGGAGAAGAAGTACGTCGAGACGGGCGGCCAGCCCTCGGCCGGCGACAGGAAGTCCACGCCGACCGGGCAGAGCGGGCCGTCGAGCCGCAGGCCGGTCTCCTCCAGGACTTCCCGCCGCGCAGCCTGCTCGGGGGCCTCGCCGGCTTCGAGGAGGCCGCCCGGTGCCCACCAGCGCTGTGGCCAGCCCTTGGCGGCCCGGCCCGCGCTGAAGGAGTCGTGCAGGAGCAGCAGTTTCCCGTCCGGGTCGAAGAGCAGCACTCCGCAGCCGTGCAGGGCACGGGGCAGTGTCTCGACGAACTCCTCGCGGGGCATCCAGGTCTTCATCGCCGGCCTGCCGCTCAGGCCGCGCGCGCGAAGAGCGCGCGCAGGTGGGCTCGGTCTGCGGTGCCGGGGATCGGCGCCACCAGCGGGCCGAGTGCCAGCAGCCACCGCAGTGCCGCCGCTGGATCGGGCAGCAGGCCGGCGTTCAGCGGCCGGTACGGCACGTACGGGATGTCGTTGGCCAGGCAGTACTCGAGTGCCGGGTCGTCCGGCTCGGCGGCGTTCAGGCAGTTCTGCACGGCGGCGACCGTGACCAGGCCGGCGGCCTCGCGGATCTGCTCGGGGGTCACCTTGGACAGGCCGATGGCGGCGATCTTGCCCTCGGTGCGCAGATCCTCCAGCTCGCCGACCTGGTCGGCCAGCGGCACCGCGGGGTCCACCCGGTGGAGGTAGCACAGGTCGATCCGCTCGGTTCCCAGGCGGCGCAGGGACGCCTCGGCGGCGGCGCGCAGGTATTCGGGGCGGCCCAGCGGGCGCCAGACGTTCGGTGCGGGCCGCACCATGCCGACCTTCGTGGCCAGCAGCAGCTGCTCGGGGTAGGGGTGCAGTGCGCGGCGGATCAGCTCTTCGACGGTGTGCGGTCCGTAGGCGTCGGCGGTGTCGATGTGCAGGATGCCGAGGTCGTGAACGGCTTCGCGCAGCAGCGCGGCGGCGCCAACCATGTCGGCCGGCTCGCCCCAGGTGCCGGGGCCGGTCAGGCGCATGGTGCCCAGGCCCAGCCGGGGGACCTTCTTGCCCGCGATGGTGATCGTGTTCACGCGGCGGCCTCCCAGGCGGCGGTGATCGTCTTGACCGCTGCGTCGACGGCGGTGGCGTGCCCGTGGCTGGGCACCGGGATGTGCGGTACGGCGTAGGCGGCGAGGGCCTGGTGGAGCTGCTGGTCGACGGCCTCGCGGAAGCCGGTGTCCGTCCAGTCGGGGTCCTTGCCCGGGTGCTCGGCCAGCGGCAGCGCCGGGTCGAGGAGGGTGGCGAGGAATGCCGGCGGGTGGGGGCAGGCCAGCTGTGCAAGGGCGGTCAGGCGGGACAGTGCCTCGGGGTCGGGGTGCTCGTCCCGGTGCTGGACCGCGGCCAGGTAGTAGGCGAGGGCGTCGTAGGGGGTGCGGTCCACGATCACGACGTCCGCGGTGAGCTCGGCCTCCAGGGCGGCGTTGGAGGTGGCGTTGATGATCCAGGTAGTGGACTGGGCGGTGTGCCTGGTCATCTTCGGGAGGCCGAGCTCGGCGGCCCGCTTGGCGAAGCCGCCGGTGCGGGCGACGGTGATGCCGGTGGCGCGCAGCTCCATCTCGATGCGGCGGGCGAGGGTGGTCTTGCCGGTCGAGTGCGTGCCGGCGATGTAGAGGCGAAGCGGTGTCACCACAGTGTTTGTTCCTCGGACTTGGGTGGGGCGGGCAAGGGGGCGCCGGGCATCCCGGGCGGGACCGCGGCTTCGAGCAGCGCGTCCCAGGTGTCGTAGTGCCCGGCGAGGGCGATCAGCAGCAGTGCGGTCGCGTGGGCGTCGTAGGCGGCCCGGTGGCGCTGGCCGGGAATGGGCTCCAGGTCGATGGCGGTCAGCTCGATCAGCGCGTCGAGGCTGTACCTGCCGGCCTTCGGGTAGGTCGCGCGGGCGAGCCGCAGAGTGTCCAGCACCCCGGCGGGCTTCCAGTGGGGCATGTGGCGCAGCAGCACGCCGTAGTCCACGTGGGCGTTGTGCGCGGCGATCCACACGCCCTCCAGGGAGGCGTGGATCTGGGGGCCGACCTGTTCCCAGGTCGGCGCCTGGGCGACGTCCTGGTCGCGGATGCCGTGCACCCGGCGGGCGAACGGGGTGATCGGGTGGGGCGGGCGGATCAGGGTGGAGCGCGTGGACGACGGCACCGGGCTCCCGCCGATCACGGGCATCGCGGCGACCTCCACCAGGTCCGGCGGCTGTGCGCCGTTGCCTTCGACGTCCACGACGAAGACTCGGGGCCAGGTGCCGTAGTCCATCGCGGTCTCCTCTACTTCGGGTCGGTCCAGCCGATCTCGGCCCGGCCGTGCCGACGGGGGCGGTGCGGCTTGTCACGGTCGTGGACCTGGTAGCCGAAGCCGTGCTGCATGTAGTAGCGCGGCGGCTCGCTCAAGCCCTCGACGATGATGGCGCGTTCGTCCACCTCAACGTCGCCGGTTGCCCCGAGAGCACGGGCGGCTTCGGTGGCCTCCTCCAGGCTGGGCGCCTGCCAGGCGTCGCGGCACAGGCCCAGCTGCGCCACCGGACAGATGTCGCACAGCTCCCGGATGCCGTAGTGGCCGTTGTAGTCGGCCACCTTGTGGGCGTAGGCGACGCCGCAGCTCGTCTTGCGGAACAGGGGTCCGTAGGGCTCGCCCTGGTCGTCGGGCCGGCGGAAAGCGGCGAGGATCCGCTGCTCGGACTCCTCCGGCATGATCTTGCGGCGGGCGATGTCGTCGTACGGCATCGGCAGGCCGTGGTCCGCGTAGTACGCGGCGATCTCCTTGCGGAAGAACAGCCCGGTGAACACCGTCGCGTCGGCGTGCCGCGACAGCTCCAGGGCCCGCTGGATGTGCTCGTCGGAGTCGTTGAGGCCCGGCACGATCGGCCGCCAGTACAGCACCGTGCGGTAGCGCTCGGCGTGCCGGTGGAGCGTCTGCAGGCTGGCGGCGGCGATGGCCGAGTCCACGGGCTCGATGCCCGGGTGGTCGATCCCGGAGTGGGTGACCAGCACGGTAAGCCGGATGTTGCGGTAGGAGTTCAGGACCGCGCAGTCCTCAGGGTCGACGCGCCACCTGGTGATGACCAGCACGTGATTGGTCAGGCCCTGCTCGTCCAGCAGCCGCAGCGTGTTGAACGTGTGCGGCTTGACGACCGGCAGCATCGGGTCGGTCGCCCGGTTGAAGATCTGGACCGGCGTGCGGTGGGGCCGGAAGTACTTGTGCCCGGTCAGCAGCGCCACTGCATCCTCGTCGCTCATCAGAGCGCGGGGCGTCTTCAGCTCGAAGTTGTCGAACAGGTGACGCACGCAGTACCCGCAGTCCAGCGGGCAGCCGACGATGTGGTTCAGCGACAGCCCGGACTTGCGGTACTCGATGACCTCGGCGAGCTCGGGCTTGAGCCCCGCGATCTGCCCGGCGTTCAGCAGGGGCAGCGGGCGCCGGGCCCTCGGGGTGGCGGTCGTCATCGGTGATCCTCCTTGATCTCCAGTAACTGGTGCTGGCCGGCCCCGAACCACGTCCCGAAGTCCCGGCGCGCGGCGCGCGCGTGGTCGGAGGTGTGGATCAGGTTCTCCACCAGGCGCTGCTGCGCCCGGGCGGCCGTGAGAGTGTCGGTGCCCAGGTCCGCGCGGATGGTTCCCGGCTCGGCCTGGCGGGGGTCGAAGTGCCCGAGCAGGCCGCGCAGCCTCTCGGGGAGGCCCGGGGCGCCGTAGGCGAGCGCCACCTCCACCGACTGCCCCACGTAGGCGGTGCGCAGGCAGAGAGGCACGTCCACCTCGAAGCGGTCCCGTGTGACCAGCAGGTCCCAGTAGTGGACGAAGATCTGCCAGTCCTCCACGACGACCTGCTGCCGGTGGACGATCCGCGCGGCCGGCTCCAGCCGGGCCAGCACCTGATCGGTCAGGCCTCGGCGCACGCAGTCCGGCTTGAGGAGCACCACGCTCCAGCGGGACCAGTCCACCCCCCTCAGCGGGTTCTGCTGCCCGGCCTGCCGGGTCATGCGCTCTCCCCGGCCGCAACGCGGGCCGGCCAGCGGCGCTCGAACTGCCAGCGGGCACCCGGCTCCAGCGCGCCCAGCAGGCCCTGGTCGACCGGGTCAGCCGGGCAGTTGACCACCTGGCGGTGCGCCTCGAAGAGCAGCAGCACCCGCTGCCAGTACCGCGGCAGGTCGAGTTCGGCGACGTCCCCGGGGGTGTACTGCACCCGGTTGGTGCGCAGCAGCTCCTCGTGCTCCAGGACGGTCCGAATGTGCTCCCAGGTGGTGCCGGCGGGCATCACCGGGGCCGCGAAGCGGGGCATCGTGTCGGGGGCCGTTGCCGCCGCCTCGTCCAGCACCTTGCCTGCGCGCTGAAGGTCCCGAAGGCCGACGTGCATCGAGCCGACGTGGTGGATGTAGGAGCCCAGGCGCAGCCCGAGCAGGGCGGCGGCGAACTCCTGGATCAGGGTGAAGCTGTAGACGTCGCAGACCATGCCGCGGTTGGCGTCGTTGGCGCGCATGTAGGTGACCATGTGCAGGTGGCCGTCGCGGGCCAGCAGGTGGAGGCCGACCAGGCACGGCAGGTCGGGGTGGCCGATCTCATCCAGGTCCCGGGCCTCGAATACCGGCAGGTAGGCCCGCTTGCTGTCCTTCTCGGCCTTCAGCAGCTCCAGCGCCTGGTCGAAGGCGGAAGGCGCACCGTCCGTCCGGGGAGCGAATATCCGCGCGCCGTAGGACGAGCCGTCGATGGTGACGCCGTTGCGTGAGTCGGCCCGGCGGCGGTTCGCGTAGTGCCCGATCAGGTCGAGGTTCCGCATGCCGCCGAGGTACCAGAGCGCTTCCGCGTGGTGGTAGACCGGGTTGACCGGCCGGCTCGTCAGGTACAGGGCCCGCTGGCGGGGGTCGGTGAGCCGGAAGGCTGCGCCGATGATCTCGTGGCTGTCGTTGCCCCGAGCGGTGTTGACGTACTCGTAGGTCTCGGTGACGTGCCGCAGGACGGCGGCGTAGGCGTCCTGGAACGTGGGGAACACGGCGGGTGCGATCACACTGAACTCCACATCTTTGGTAGGGCCCGGGAACGGGTTGTTCACCGGGTTCGGCCGGAAGGGGTCGAAGCGGCGGCGTTGGTCACCATGCGCAGGCTGGTGTCGGGGGTGGGTGCGCGAGTTCGGCGAGGAGTCCGGTCACGCCGTGGAGGAGCTGCACCCCGGCCTCGTCAGACAGCCGCGTCTGCCCGTCGTGTCCTTCGCCGGTCCCGGCCCGCGGTGGCCCGCGCCAAGGTCGGGTTCGTCTTCGAGGGAGGCCGCCTCGCCGGTCCGCGGCTCGACGGCCTTGTCCTCCAGGCCAGGGAGCACAGCGAGTGGCAGGTTCAACCGTGGGCCGGCTGGCGGTCGCTGATGACCGGGGCCGGGCACGCCCGGCTTCGCCAGGTCGACGCGCCCGGCACTGCGCGGCCACCGGCCTGCTGTTCTGAAGCCTCTGGTGGCCGGAGAGCAGCGTCCCCGGCCACCACGGCCGTCAGGCTGTCGGCCAGTTGTGCAGCGCCAGGCCGCCCGGCTCGGTCAGGGCTCCCCGGATGCCGGCGGCGGGGTAGGGGATCAGGTCCTCGGGAAGCTCGTGCTCGGTGAACCATCGCAGGTCCAGGCACTTGGCCGGTTCCCGGTTCTCGGGCTCGCCCTCCCATACGGTGGCGACGAAGAACAGGCCGAGGCGCTGCACGCTCGGGCTCTGGTAGTGGCTGACGGTGTAGGCCAGCCGGAGGTGGTCGGGGTCGACGACGAGTCCGGTCTCCTCCTCCAGCTCGCGGGCGGCCCCGACCGCCGGCAGCTCGCCCGGTTCGAGCTTGCCGCTGGGGGCGTGCCACTGGCCGTAGCCGTAGGGGCCGCCGCGCTGGGACAGCAGCATCTTGCCGTCCTCGGTGCGCACGATCACGTGCGTGTCCACGACCGGCGGCGCGATGGCCGGCGTCGTCGCGGTGTCGTTGGTGGTGGTGCTGGTGGTCATGGTCTCTCTAACTGCCGTACGGGGTTTGGGTGTTGATCGTCCGGATGGGGACCGCTGCCAGCATGGACTGTGCGATCTCCTCCGGGGTCAGGTGGGTGGTGTCCACGGTGTGGATCCGGTAGCCGAGCTCGGCCAGCACCGGCGCCGCCTCGTGGTAGAGCTGCAGCTCGCGGGCGGTGGCGGCGGCGTCCAGCTCGAAGCGGTGCCGGGTGCCGCGGTGGGCCAGGCGGCGCTGCACGGTGTCCACGTCCGCGGTGAGGATCACCGAGAGGTCGGGTACGTCCGCGTCGGCATTGATGGCGAGCAGGAAGTCGAGGTCGACGCCGTCGGCGCGCTGCAGGACCAGCGTGGAGGGCAGGTAGCGGTCGCAGAGCACGATGTTGCCCGCTGCACGGTGCGGCCGGATCTCGGTGTCGAGCTGGTGGAGGCGGTCGGCGGCGACGGCCAGGGCCAGGGCGCGACCGCGCATCGTCGCGGCCACCTCGCGCACGGCCTGGCCGAACGGGGTGGTGGAGGGGCCGGTGGCGGTGTGCACGGTATGGCCGGCCGCCTGCAGAGCGCGGCGGGTGGCGGCGACGGTGGTGGACTTGCCCAGGCCGCTGGGGCCGTCGATGGTGATCAGCAGGCCGCTCATGCCGTCGCCGCCTTCGCGGTCGCGGTGCGGTCGTGCTGTTCACGGGAGATGTCGCCCAGCCAGTCGTAGAGCTGCGAGAGGGGCACCTCGCCGAACTGCTGGCCGGTGGCGAAGTTGAACTCGTCGCGCCCGCGCATCGCTTCGTCGGCGCCGTGCCCGGTCAGGTCGACGTCCTGGTAGGTCTGCATCGCCTCGGGGTCCCAGCCCTCTTCCACGAGCGTGTTGAAGATCGGGGAGCCGGGGTAGGGGCGGAAGGTGAACGCGGAGGCCCGGAAGGTGCCCTCCAGGCGGTCGGAGAGCTCCCACAGCTCACGGATGTGCCGCAGGGTGTCCACCGCATCCCCGCGGGTCTCGCCGGGGTAGCCGAGGATGAAGTAGCCCTTCACCCGGATTCCGCGTTCCATCAACCGGCGGGCGACGCTCAGCGTCATCTCGGGGGTGATGCGCTTGTCCATCGCCTTCAGGATCTGGGCCGAGCCGGACTCGATGCCGAGCGCAACCTCCCGCAGGCCGTTGGTGCGCAGCTGGTCGAGGACGGTGTCGTCCTCGTGGTCGAGGATGTTGATGCGGCCGGTGGCGTCCCAGACGTAGCGCTCGCCGATGCGGGCGTCGCTGAAGGCCTTCAGGGAGGTGTGGATGATGCGGCGGGTGCCGAGGAAGAGGTCGTCGACGGCGCGGAAGGCGGTGCAGCCGTAGTCGGCGTGGAGCTGGTCCATCTCGTCGATGATGTTCCGCGGGTGGCGGGCGCGGATCTTCACGTCGGGGTTCATGGAGGCGGCGGCGCCGCAGAACGTGCACTCGTAGGGGCAGCCCCTGCTGCAGACCAGGTTCGCCTCCATGCGGCCGTCGCCGGCGCGGTAGGGGTCCTGGGGCAGGAAGCGGCGGTCCAGGGTGAGGGCGTTGATGTCCGGGGACAGCCAGCGGGTGGTGGGGCCCTGCGGGATGCCGACCGCGGTGGTTCCGAGTAACTGGTCTCGCCACATGACCTGGGGTAGTTCGTTGCGGCGCCGTACGTCGGCGAGCAGCGCGGCGACCCGGGTCTCTCCTTCGCCGACCACCAGGGCCTCCAGGCGGGCGAAGCGCGGGTCCGTGAGGACGCGGTCCGGGTCGGCCTGGGCGTGGTGGCCGCCGACCATGACCAGCGTTGCGGGGTCGAGGGCGGCGGCGATGCGCGCGGAGACCTCGTAGGTGGGGGCGAGGAGGTTGAACGCGGCCCAGCGCGGCCGGAGGGTGTTGACGATGGCGGCGGTGCGGGCGATGCCCAGGCCATGGGCTTCGGCGTCCAGGATGCCGACGTTGAAGCCCTGCTGCGCGGCGTAGGTGGCGATGTAGGCCATGCCGAGGACGGGCAGGGTGTAGTCGTTGACCCGCGGGCGCAGGTCGTAGTCGCGCAGCGGGGCGTTGACGAACAGGCAGTCGAGGACGCGGTGCGGGTCCGCGCCAGCGACGAGGTCACGGTCGGTGCTGGTCGTGTCCTCCGAGCTGATCTGTACGGGCATGAGCCCCCCAGGTGAGTGTCGACAGGGTGAGGGTGTGCAGGTGGCGGCCGTTGCCGGCCAGGTGGTGCCAGTGCGCGCCGAACAGGGCCTCGGTGGTCTTCGGCTTGTCGGCGGTAGGCCAGGGGTGGTCGGGGGCGATCCGGGCGGCCCAGGTGCGGACCGCGAGATCGGCGTGCGGGTAGACGGCGAAGTCGCCGGTGTAGTCGGCGGCCGCCGCCGCGGCCGTCCACGGGCCGATCCGTTCGACGGCGAGCAGAGCGTTCACCAGGGCGGCCGGGGCGAGCTGGCGCCAGGTGTCGGCGTGCTCCAGGTAGGCGGCGGCCGCGGCGCGCAGCGCGGTGCGGTGGAACTTGGTGCCCACCGTGGCGAACTGCTCGTCCGCCAGGTCGAGAACCTCCGCGGGACCGGGGGCGATGTGCACCGGCCCGTAGGGGCCGTTGAGCGGGGTGCCGTAGGTGGCGCACCAGGTGCGGTAGAGCTTGCGGGCCTGGTCGGCGCGGACCACCTGGCGCAGGATCGCGGTGGTGATCGCGTCCCACAGCCAAGGGTTCGCCACTCGCCGGCTCGGGCCGAGAGCGCGCAGGCCGGTGCTGAGCGCGGCGGGGACCGTGGCCGGCAGGTCGGCTGGATCGGTGACCACCGCGGTGGGCTTGTCGTCCTCGGCGCCGTCCACGCACGCCAGGTCGAGCCCGTCAGGTCCGAACCTGGCCAGCCACATGCCGTGCGGGGTGCGCAGCGGGCGCAGCAGGGTGGCGTCGGGCTGTTCCTGCCAGGCGGGGTGATCGGTGGTCAGGATGGTGCTCATGGGTTTGGCTCCTTGCCTCGGGACGTGGGTGGTCCAGCCTCCCAGAGCTCCGGGGGGTGGCGGGGCCGGTTCAGCCGTTGATCACGCCTTGGGTGGCCAGGTGCGTAGTGATGGTGGCAAGTTCGAGGGGCCTTCACGGCCACCGGCGGGGCAGGGTGCCGGCCGCGGCGCGCTCCAGCAGACGTGCGCTCGCCTCCGGGTCCAGGGACCGTTCCAGGGCGAACCGCAGACCGGAGTGGACGCCGTCCGCGTAGTCGGCCTTCGAGTCCCCCAGCTCGGCCGTCAGGGTCCGCCCTTGCGTGGTGAGCTCGGCCATGTCGGCAAGCAGGATCGCCCCGCTGTTCGCAGGCACCACCCGCACGCGCAGCCGCGTGGTTGCCCCGAGGTCGACGAGGTGGCGCATCTGGTCGGCGTGGGCACGCGGCCCGGCCTGCGGCCGGTACAGCAGGTTCTCGTCCAGCAGGACGACCGTTTCCTGGCCGCTCTCCCGCCGGATCCGCTTGTCGAAGGCCTCCGCACGTGCGGCGGCGACGGCCGCCCGCCACACCCCCGCCATCGCAGAGTCCTTGAGCAGATCGTCCCGGTACAGCCGGCACGGCTGGCAGCCGCCCGTCGGCTGGGCCATCAGCGCCGGCAGGCCGAGCGGGACACTCGGCGCGTGCAGCTCCAGCCACACAGCCCGCTCCATGCCGATGGTGCGCAGCGGGGCGGGGATGGAGGTGACGCCGGCGAGCAGGAGCGCGTCGGCGCGCTGCTCGAGGAGCTGGTAGCGGTGTGTCCAGCCCGCTCCGTCGTCCGGGAAGCGGCTGTTGTGACGGTCGATCCCGTCGACGGCCTGGTGGAAGTCGGCGACGGCGACCAGGCCGGCGCCGTAGGCGTGCAGGAAGGCGGCCAGGCGGTTGTTCGCTGCGGCGTCGCGCAGCGCCGGGCTGCTCCCCGCTTCCATCAGGTTGATGGTGTCGACGCCGGGTGCCGGGTCGGGCAGGCGGGCGGCGACGGACGCGGGGGTGAGGTCCTGGCACTCGCGCAGGTGGCGCAGGTGGGTGCCGAGGACGAGGTTGCCCACGTGGGTGGCGGCGGTCATGTGCACACCGTTCCGGTCGGTTGGTCGGCAGGGTGGTTCGGGGACGAGGGGGTTCTCGCCCCCGGTGGTGGTGCGCGCGGCGGCCGGCCCGCCCAATGTCTCCCCAGAACATCGGGAGGAGGCCGGGCCGCCGCGGCACGGTACGTGGCCCGACGGATCGCGTCCGGCCGCGTACCGCGTCCCGCTCCGGGCCGTGGGCCGGTTTGGAGCGGGAAGCTCAGCTACACGGGGGTCTCGCGGCGCGCCGGGCTGCATCCTCGCGCAGCCCGGTGTTCAGGCGTGTGACGTCCAGGTCGGCGGTCACCGGCAGGTGGACGGCGCACTTGCGCAGGTCGGGGTCGTCACTTGTGATCACCCCGAGGACGGCGGGCAGCAGGGCTGTGGCGAGGTGGAGACGGTGGAGGCGTTCCAGCGGCCGGTCGCCGCTACGGTGGCCGGTGGTCGGACCGGGCGGGCGGGCCTCGGGGGCGCAGGCGGGGTCCGGCAGGCCACCGTTCGTCAGCACGCGGTCGGGGCGGTCGTCCCCGAACCATGTGTTCTTGCCGACTGGGTAGGAACGGTGGCACCCCAGCACCGGGTCGGTGATCTCTCGGACGATCGTGCCCTGGCCGATGGGTGCGCAGTGCCAGTTACCGGCGGCGAGGACGCTCTCTCGCTGGGCGAGCGCGGTCAGCCAGAGCGCTTCGTCCAGGCGCCGCGGTCCGGACCAGGAGCAGGCGTCCACGGAGAGGATGCGCAGCAGCGGACGTTCGCGGCCGCTGCCCTGTGCCCGCAGCCGCACCGCGACCGGCGTGGCGAACGGCCACGGCTGGGCGAGGGGCAAGGGATCGGCGCCGACGACCAGCGGGCCGTCATCCGCGACGGCTACCGCGCTGCACACCCCGTCGATCTCGCCCGCCCGGGTGTAGAGGTGCATGGCCAGGGCCTCGTGCAGGCGCGCGACGTGCTGGGTGGGCAGGCCCTGGAGCAGGACAAGGTCGGCGCCCTGGTCGGCGATCCAGTCGGCCGCCGACCACACGTCGGCGCCCTCCAGGTCCCAGGAGAGGACGCACAGCGGCGGTTCCGGACGCTCGGGCCGGTCCTCGTCGGGACTGGCCTGCGGTGCCGGTGGCCGGCCTCCGGTGACGCGCGGGCGTCGCCGTGCGGTTTTGCGGCTGTCCAGGATGCTCGTACTCGTCATCCCCGTTCGGTCCTTCTCGTCGTCGGCGTGGTGCTTCGGGTGGTGGGGCCCGGGCTCCGCTTCCAGAGGCCGGGCCCCACCGGGTGCCGCCGCCCGTCAACGGGGGCGTGTCGGGCGGTGGCTGGGACGGGTCCGCTGCGCCGTTGTCGGCGCTACGGTGCCCGCGGTGGCGGCGAGCCCGGCGCGCGAGGAGGATGGCGTGCTGCCCTGCCGCTCTGCCCCGCCCCGGAAGGGGCGGGCGTTGATACCTCGGGATGGCCGCCAGCCTGCCGCTGCCGGCCGCCCCGAGGGGCTCAGGACGCTCTTCGTGAGGCGGCGATGAACTGCGCGGCCGCCTCGGGCCGTGGTGCGCCCGGCTGGGCAGGCGCGGGGGTGGACTCGTGGTGCGAGAGGCTGTCGAAGTAGGCGTAGGCCGAGTGAGTAGCCGCCAGCACCTGCTCCCCGTGCCACAGGTCGCCGCTGCCGTCCGGTTTCACCAGCCAGGTCGGCGCGAGGTCCTCCGGGCTCACGTGCTCGCCGGGTAGGGGCAGTGTGCGGCGCCGGGGCAGGGCGCGGCCGGGGGCGGGACACGGCAGTACGCCTGTCTGCTGCAGCATGCCGACGCTGTTGTGCGCGGGCATGCTCCCGGGGATGAGGAAGAAGTCCGTCGTGCCGAGGGCCACGGTGTGTAGGACCGGTGCGGTGCGCGGCCCGTTCTGAAGGATGGCGTAGCCGATCGACGCGGATACCCGCAGCACCTCGAAGCGCCCGAGCGGGATCCCGGCCAGCCGGCCGGCCGTCCATGCGTCCAGGCAGGACTGCGGGTCGGCATGCAGCTCGGCGAGCCAGCGCATCCCCGCAGGGTTGCCCGGGGGCAGGGCGGGCGGCGTCAGTGGCTGGAGCAACACGGGCGCAGGACGGTGCTCGGGCGGGGCGTACACGCGAAGGTTCCTCTCGTGGATCGGGATTGGTTGCGCAGTTCAGGCGAGGGTGTACGGCCTGGGCAGGCGTGGCCACCGCCGGCGTCGGCGCGCCGGTGCGGGTAGGTGGACGGTCGCCCAGTACCGGGTGCCGCGGGCGCCGGTCTCGATCCCGGTCTCGACGGCGTAGATCGCGAGGACCCTCGGGAAGCGACCTGCAGACCCGGCGTCGGCCGTCCGATGGGGTGGGAACGTTGTCGCTCCGGCGAACACCTCGACGGCCAGCTCGTGGCCGCTCAGGACCAGGCGCACGATGACGAGCTGCCCCAGGTGAGGGCCGTGCAGCGCGGTCGCGAAGGTGTTACTGACGATGACGCCCACCATGTCCGCGGCGGCGCCGTCCAGGCGTACGCCCCAGGTCTGCAGCTCCCGCATCACCCGCGCCCGCAGGCCCGGCGCTTGCCTGGCACTCGCGACCACCAACAGCTCCACCTGCGGCATCGGCCCCACCTCCCCGGCTTCAGTCGGCGTGCTTGTTGATCCACGCGGCCAGGCCGCTGATCGTCTTGGCCGGGCACAGCCCGATCTTCACCATCGGCACCGGGCGCGGCCCTACGGGCCAGGGGTACTCCTCCACCGTCGGCAGCCTGAACCCGATTCGGGCGAGGGCGGCGTCAAGTGCAGCCGCGGCCTCCCGGCCCTCCCGCTGACCGTCGCTCATCAGGCCGCCTTCGCGGTCGGTGCCGACGGAGCCGGGCCGATCAGGTGGTGCGGGCCGTACCGGCCGCCGTCCACGAAGAGCACGAAGGTGCAGTGGTCGGCGGCCCAGGCGGTGAGGGTGGCGTAGGCCGCCGCGTCCGGTGCCACGTCGTCCAACCTGCTCGCCACGATCCCGCGGGTCATGCCGATCTCCGCCTGCTTCAGCGCCGCGGCCCACCGCTGTGCATGGTCGAGGCGCGTACACCCTGGCGGCGCGCAGTCCCAGAACTCCCCGACCGGCTGCCAGCCACGCTTCTTCGCCAGGATCTCGCAGTCGGTCAGAGCCGGCGTTGGCTTTGACAGGCCGGTCGACAGGGCATAGAGCGAGGTCTTCACCGGCTTGAGAGAGAGTCTTGAGGTGCGCATGTCATTGCTCCACGGGAAGGCCGCCATGGCGAACGGGTCTCTGGTAGCGGGGTCGGTCGCTGGATTGGGCTCAGCGGGGAGCGTCATCCCCCTGCGCCGGCGCCGGCCGCGGGCCGGTGGGTCGCAGGGTGAAGCCGTGATGGCCGGCGGCCGCTTCGGCAAGAAGTCGACGTCGCTCCAGGTCCTGGCGCGTGCGCCGTATCGGCGCCGGTCCGCTCTTGTTGCGCAAGACAGCCATGATCACCTCGTAGCCAATCCGTTTCGGACAGTTACAAGTGTGCCCGCGCAAAAAGGCCGGAACTATCAAAGAAGTTTGATAGTCCGGCCTCTTGACTGTGCGTCACATACCAACCCAAGAAGCAAGGCTGGTCAGCTCGCGCGGAGGGTTTCGTCGCCCGTGCATCAACGCCCCGACGACGCTTCGAGCCACGGGGTGGTACCGCACCTGCTGCGGCGCCATCCGACGGGCCCTACGCAGGCTCGCCAGAGCACTGGCGCTGTCGCCGATCATCACCTGGGCCCGGGCAACCTCGGTGACGTGCGCGGCGTAGCGTGAGACCGGCCAGTGCGTCGGGATCTCAAGCTGTCCCGCGGCTTCGACCGCCTCCGGGTAGCGTTCGAGATCAGCCAGGATCGACACCTTGTGAACGCCACAGTTCGGAAGCCCGAACGACAGCCAGTGCACCTGCTCCGCAGGCCCGGTCAGGGCGGCGATCCGGGTTGCCTCGGCAATGTGGTCCAGGGCCCGGTCGCCGTCGCCGGAGCGGGCCGCCACCACAGCCGCGCCCAGGTGAAGCTGCCCTGCCACCACGTCCCGCTCTCGGCCGGGAGCGGCCTCCCCCAGGAGAGCTATGCTCGCCGCGATCAGCCGGCTGCCGGTTCGAATCCGACCGGAGCGGGTGTAGGCGAGCGTCCGGTAATACTGCCGCGTTGCGGCCAGCACCGGGTCGCTCGCCCGCTCGGATGCCCACTGCAGGCGGTCCAGCGCGATCATCGACAGATCGGGGTAGCCAAGCTTGCTGGTGACGTCGTAGGCCGTGCGGTACAGCGACGCCAGCACTCGCCACATGGAGTCGCTCGGCGCCAGGTAGGCCGCCGAGGTCACCTCGTCGATGAGCGCAGGCAGCTCGATGGCGACGCCCTTGATGTCCGTGTTGCGTACCCGGGCACAGAGCGCCTCGGCCGCTTGGTGGAGCTCGCTCAGCGGTCGGGGCCGGACCTCCTCGTCCGCCCCCAGGTCGTAGCCGTCCAGCGCATCACGAATGCCCTGGATCAGCGGGTCGATCTCGTCGGCTTCCAGCTCCGTGCGGTACGGCTGCCCGGTGAGGTCCGTCACCGGGACTCTCAGAGCGTGGGAGAGTG
This sequence comes from Kitasatospora sp. NPDC090091, assembly GCF_044747365.1. Taxonomy (NCBI): domain Bacteria; kingdom Bacillati; phylum Actinomycetota; class Actinomycetes; order Kitasatosporales; family Streptomycetaceae; genus Kitasatospora; species Kitasatospora sp. NPDC090091. The sequence goes on along the minus strand of NZ_JBIVDY010000026.1, from coordinate 34,298 downwards.
CCCCCAGCAGAGTCGGGGAGGCTGGCACCTTCCCCTGCTCGACCTTCGTGAGAAGGCTGTACGACGTCAGGGCGGCCGCCGCCAGTTCCTCCTGGGTCAGCCGACGCAACTTGCGGTAGTAGGCAATTCGCTTGCCAGCGTGCTCAAAGCTCTCTTCGGGCACTTGTCCACTCCGATCCTTGGTCCCGGGGGGACGGTACCCCAGAAAAGACCGCGCCAGAGCTGGGTAGTTGACAGGCAGACAGATGCGGGCCCGCTGCAACTCCGTGCCGCTAGTTGATCAGGCCCATGCGGCGGTGGCCGAACAGGTCTTCGGGCTCGTAGATGGCCATGAGCGCGCCGTCGGCGCGGTCCGGACTCGAGACCCCGCGGGCCTTCATGCTCTTCTTCGATTCGACCACCGAGGCGCCGCTCGAGTTGGTGGACAGGTTCGGCGAGGAGAGCTGAACCGCGCAGGCGTGATCGACGCGTAGGCGCAGCTTGCCGTTGCCGGTCGCCGGGTCAGGTTGAAGCAGCGCCCGCCCGGCCAGCCACATTTCGTCGCGCTTGCGGTACGGGCGCATCAGCTGCGCGGGGTCTTCTCGGTCCGGGTCGATGTTCTCGCTGACCATCACGCCGACGATCTCCGCGTCGTGCCGGCCTTCCTCGCCCCACCGTTCGAGCATGCTGGTGACGCCGTGCCCGAGGCCGTTGCGGTCGACCTTGACTCGGACCGGGGCCCGGCTGCCGAGCGCGGCCGCCAGACGCTGTGCCCGGAGGATCTCCTCCAGGGCCCGTTCGGCGACGTCGACCTGGTTGATGTTGATCTGGCCGCTGGATGCGTGCCGCTGCTCCAGGGCGTCGCCGACGACGCGGTAGATGGTGACCTCGTCGCCGCCGTCGGCTGCGACGTCGATGCCGAGGCGAACCCAGGAGCCGCGGCGAACCGTGTGGGTGGCGGTCTCGCCGACCAGGCCGAGTTGGTCGAGGCGTATCCAGTCCCGGCCGTCGGGGTCGTCGGAGTCCTGGGCGGCCTCGATCCAGGCGAGGGGGATGGCCTTGCTCGACCCGCCCTTCGGGAATCGGGCGTAGACCTTGGCCTGGACGTAGGGGTGGTCCTCGCCGTACTCGCGTACGGTCCGGCCGACCCAGTCCATGTTGGGCAGGTGTTCGGCGAGGGAGTGTGGGGCGCCGCCGGGCGGGCAGTCCCGGCAGTACGGGACGCGCTCCTTAGTGATGGCCGGCGAGTCAAGAACGCGGATCGGGATCGTTGCGGTGGTCGGTTCCTCGGGGTCGTCGCCTTCGTCGCAGAGCAGCTCGAACCACGAGCGGGGGTCGTCGGCCGGCGGGTTGCCGATGGCCAGCATCCGGGCATCGCCGGTCAGCAGGTTGTTCGTGCCGTTGCCGATGGTGCGGGCGATGCCGCCGGCCTCGTCGACGACGATGAGAAGCTTCGGGGTGCCGTGGATGCCCTGCATGGCTGCTTCGTCGTTCTCGGGTGCGGTGAAGCCGTACGCGACGACGACTGCGTTGCCCCAGGTGTCGGGGATCTTCCACTGGGTGGTGTCGCACCAGCCGGGCAGGCCACCGCGGGCGACGACCTTGCGGATGTGCGGCCAGAGTTGGTTTCGGACCTGCCGGAACCGCGTCGCGGTGGTGACGATGACCGCGGTGCCGGGCGGGTTGACGCAGCCCATCCACGCGACGAGCCGGCCAGCGAGCCAGGTCTTACCGACGCCGAAGCCGGCGGGGACGGCGGTGCGCTTGTAGCGGGCGACGGCGTCGAGAACGGCGCGTTGCTTGCTCCAGATCGTCTCGCCCAGGACGTCTTCGACGAACCCTGACGGACTGTCGTGCCACAGTCCGTACAGGGTGCCCTGTTCGCGACGGACCTCTCGGACGACGAAGCCGAGTTCTCGCGCGCTGAGGGTCTTGACGGCGGCGCGCCGTGCTGGGACCGGGGCGCGCAGCAGTAGGTCTGCGATGTTGGCGGCGTCCTTGGAGCGGACGCCCTGGCCGGCGGTACGGGCTGCTTCCGCCAGGACTTCGGCGGTGGCGGTGCGCAGCGGCGCGACGGTGGTCGACATGGCGGGCACTGTCGTCGCCGGCCGGGGCTTGTGTCCTACCGTCGGTGCAGCCGGAGCAGGGGTGCCGCTAGGGCGTCTTCGCTGTGTCCAGGTCGGGCGGGTATCCCTCGGCACGGAGGAATGCGTCCAGGACGGCTGCGACGATGTTCCCCTGTCCAGGGCTGCCGTTGTCGAGATTGTAGGCGTTGAGGCGGTTCTTGAGGTCCAGGGTCTCGGGTACCGCGTAGTTGAGCTGTTCGCGGGTGACGCCACGCCGGTTCAGCAGCGCGTCGGTGTCGGGGTGGGGGGCGAAGCTGGAGGCCGCTTCTCCTTGTGCCTCCAGGGCCGTAAGGGCGTCGGCCAGCTGCTGAGCCTTGCGGGCAAGTGCGGCATGCTTCGAGGGCATCTGCTTCTCCTTCTGCTTTCGTAGTAATAGGCCTACGGCTAGGCGCCTAGCCGTTGCCCTAGCCGTAGGCCTATTACTACCATGCGAGAAGTGCCCGCCATCTCGCGAGATGGCGGGCACCTTCATTCTGTACGCCTAGTAGCCCATGACGCGCAGCCAGCGATCCAGGGCAACCGCAACGATGTCGGCAGGCGGCGTCTTGCGCAGCTTGTTCATGACCAGGTAGACCGCGATGCGGTGTCCAAGCTGCAATTCCACAGGCACCTGAGCCTTCAGAGGCTCCCTGGAGATGAAGCGGTCCTCGAGGACCGCTTCGGCCTGCCGGATCTCGTCGGGTTCGCCGGGGCCGGTGTAGTGATTCCACGGCGGCAGCATCGCGTCAGGGGTCTGACTGCCTCCCCGGAGGAACCAGTCAACGGCCAGCGCCACGAAGTCGGCCTGCGGGATCTGCCTTATCCGCGAGACGACCCGAAGAAGCTCGAGCCGATGAGGGATCTGGAGCTCGACGGGGATCTGTGCGTTCAGCGCCTCGCGGGTGATGTGGCGCTGGTTAAGGACCTCTTCGGCCCTCGGGTAGCCTTCGCTCACCTGCTGCGGAGGGCGTACGTCCCAGTGCGTCGCGGTGGCGGGGTCGGCCTTCACCGGGATCTGCCCAGCGCGGATCTCAAGGGCAGCGCCGGCCGCTCGGACGCTGGCGGCCTCAGACGGCCGGGCGTCCTCGGGACCGGGCAACGTGCCGCGGCTGTCTGCGTCCTTCTCGGCCACGGCGGCAGGCGCTGCAGGTGCAGACTGACCTGCAGCCGGTACCGCGGACGAAGAGGCGTTGTCAGCGGGCCTGGTCTGCACGTCAGCCGTCGGTTCAGCGGCTGCCGTGGGCTGGGTGACGGTGTCGGACTCGATCGGCTGCTTCGCGCCATCGCTCGACGGCGCGGTCTGGGCAGGGATCTCCGGCACCGGGACCACGGCCGTCTCGATGGCGGGCTGCGCCTCCGTGGGGGCGGCCGCCTGCTCGGCTTGTGCGGCCTTCTGTGGGGCCTCGTCCAGCACGCTCGTCGTCGGCACGCTGTCCGGGTCAGGGGCGTTGGAAGGCTGTTCTGCGGGCTGGAAGGTCGCAGGCACTGCGGTGGCAGCAGCAGGGAGCGCCTTGGGGTGCAGCGGCTTCGGGGGCTCGCGGCGGGCCACTTCCTGGCGCGGAGTCCTCTGGGTTCGCGCCCTCAGAGCGCCCATGCCCGCCGCCTTCTTGACCGCTGGCTCGTTGACCGTCTCGCTCACGATCTCATCGGCCATAGTTCTCCACCGCCTCCGCGACAGCCTGCATCTCCTCGATGAACTGCCCCGTGCGCTTGGACGGCTTGCCGGCACAGATCGGCACGCGGCTGCGCCGGTCGGGGATCCAGGAGTAGTTGCCGACCGCGGGCCCGATCTGTGCCTGGAACGTGTCCGAGAGACGCTCGAGCTCGTCAAGCAGCCAGGCGGCAGGGGCACGGCTGACCTTGTAGGGGATGAGCAGCAGCGGATAGTCGGGAAGGTTCGTGAGCAGCCCTTCGAGCGCTCGCAGTTCCTCGTTGCCGAGGACTGCGGGGACGACCGTGACCCGGGCGCCCGCCATGGCTCCGTAGGTGGACTCGCAGCCGCCCGGGTGGGTGTCGACCACGAGCCGCCGCTTCAGGCCGCGCGACCACTGCTGGAGGGACTCGGCAACCACGTCCGCCTTCGGCTGGTTGCGCTCGAAGTCGGTGTGGCCGGGGATCAGGTCCGGCTTGCGGCCGTTGCCGGACAGCGGCTTCGGCGTCTCACCGGTCTGGAAGGCGCGCAGGAGAGGCGGCGTGCTGACGCGGTCCTCCTCGAAGTAGCCCCACCCGCGGGTGACGCCACCCCAGTCCCACTCGAAGTCCGTCAGGACGGCCTGCCGCAGGAAGGCCAGCTCCTTGGCCGTGCGGCTCTTGCCGACGCCTCCCTTGAAGCCGGCGACGGCAACCACGTCCGGCTCCTGCTCCGGCGGCGTGTAACCCTTGACCTCCGCCACCGGCTCATCCAGTTCCCCGGCCTGGCCGGGGATCCGGGCTTCCGCGTCGACGGGCGCCTGGAACGTCTCGGCACTCATGCGCGCCCACCTCCCGTGGGGTGGCTATCGTTGGTGTTCACGACTCTTGAGCTCCTTGCAGATGGTTAAGGGTCGAGCACAGTTGCGCCCGTTGGGGAACCCCTCCCCGGCGGGCGCTGTGCGTTGCGTGGACGGGCCGGCCTTCCACCTCGACACCTGAGATGGTGTCCATTTTGCCGGACCTCCCCACGCCGATTGTCACCGGCTCAGCTCCTACAGGTCTGTTTTTCATAGCTACAGGCGCTGAAATGACTGGGCCTACGGTACCGCGCCGCACGAGGAGCCAACGCTAGGCACAGCCTCACACCGGGTCGGCGGGGTGGAGGTGTAACCAATTTGAGGCCCGCGCCGTACTTCCCAGCGAGAGGAACGGAGTGGAGCCGGTCCTCTCGGCCGTTCGACGAGGGGAAGTCTGTGAGCAGCACCAACTCCACGAAGAAGTCCATCCCGGCCGACCACGAGTGGGTCGTCGCCGCCGAGTTGCCGGTTAGTTCCGACATTGCCCGGTATGCCGACTTTCGCGGCAGCTTCCTGGCCAAGGCGCAGCAGCGGGTGACCGCGCTGGAGGTGTACTGCAAGGGGTGCCGGCGTCCGTACGAGGATGTCGCAGATGAGAAGTGCGCGGCGGTGGTCGACAACCGGCACCTGATCGGTGGCGATCAGCGGGTCCGGGCGAAGCGGCTGCCGGCGCCGGTGGCTCCGGCAGGTGCCCGGCTGGTGCCGGGGCACACGTACAGCCGGCGGGGCGTCGAGGCGTACGTCCAGCGGATGGTGTGAGGGCGCGACGCAAGCGGTGGGGGTGCCTACGGTCCGCCGGGTGACGACTCCTCCGGCCTCGCAGCCTCCTCAGCCCGCGCAGTCGCAGCCGGCGCCGCTCCCGCCGCGGGAGCTCGTCGGGCTGCTCCTGGCCGTCGTGGGTACCCTGTCCCTGACCGCAGTGGCGTTCGTCTTCCACCCGCTGTGCGGGGCGGCCGTGATCTCCGTGCTGATCGTGGCGACGGGCCTGTGGCTGGCCAGTGAGGACGCCTGATGGGGCGGCGCCTGGCGCCGGGGCTGCGACGCCTGGTCACCCGCCCGGTACCAGCTGGGGTGGAGTCGAAGGCCGCGCGGTGGAACGGGTCGTGGGCCTCGTTGCCGGGGATCACTGCCGAGTACGGCACGGAGGGCCGGGCTGACGGCTGGGACATGGAGCGTGTCGTCAGCGAGGGTTACGAGCAGGGCGTCTGGGTGTTCAAGAGCGTCGAGACGATCGCCGGTCACCAGGCGCGGCGGCCGTTCACGATCGGCCGAGGCGAAAAGCCCGGTCAGTACACGGAGTTCCTGCCTGAGCATCCGCTCTACCGCGTGTTGAACGGCCGGGCCAACCCGCTGGAGTCGGGCCGGGTCTTCCGTAAGCGCCTGAGTGCGCAGGTGCTGCTGTCCAAGCGCGGCGCCTTCATCGAAGTGACCAAGAGCCGGCTGGGGACGATCACCCGTCTCGACCTGCTGCCGCCGGACCGGGTACGGCCCGTGCCGGATCCGAGCGGCGACTACATCAGTCACTACGAGTTCACCACGAGGACCGGCCGCCTGAGGGAGCTCGATCCGGAGCGCGTGAGGTGGGTGCGTGAACCCCACCCGACAGACCCGTTCTCGGGGATCACGCCGTTGGAGGCTGCCGGCATCAGCGTCGACCTTGACCATCTGGCCCGCCTCTACAACGTCACGTTCCTGCGGCGCGACGGCCGGCCGGGCGGGATCGTCGGAGTCGACCTCAAGGGCGCTACGGAGCGCCAGCTGGACCGGATCGAAGCCCGCTTCGCCCCGGGTGTCGACCATGCCGGGCAGCTCGCTGTCATCGGCACCGGCCCCGGCGGCATCGACTTCGTCGACACCTCCGCCAAGCCCCGCGACATGGCGTACAAGGACCTGTCGAGCATCAGCAAAGACGAGATCCTCGCCGCCTTCGGCGTGAGCGAGGCAATGTTCGGCAACACCGCCGGCAAGACCTATGCGAATGCCGAGCAGGACGAGTTCACGTTCTGGACGATCACCGAGCTGCCGCACCTGGACCTGATCGCCTCCGCGTTCCTGCCCGACCTGGATGTCGACGAGGGGTGGCGGCCGCTGATCGACACCTCGGATGTCGAGGTCCTGGACCTGCCCCGGCGGGAGCGGCTACGGGTTCTGCGCGAGGAGTGGACGGCCGGCCTGATCTCCGCGGATGAGTACCGGGAGGCCGCGGGGCGGGATCCGATCGACAACGCGCAGACCCGGGCGCTCTGGTTCAGCCCGCAGAAGGCCCCCGTGCCGGGGCGCCCGGAGGACGCAGCCGAACTTGGTCTGGGCGGCGGCCCGGGGCAGGACATCGGCGGTGGTGGCCCGGCTTCCGTCGGCGCTCAGACGAACGGCGAGCCGTCCGGGGTGCCGCGCGGGCCGGCCGCCAGCGCGGTCGAGGCGGCCCGGGGCCCTGCCTCGCCTGGAAGTCCTCAGAGCGCGGCGGCCGCGGCCGTCGCGGCCGCTCAGGGGCAACAGGCCGAGTCGGTACCGGGCGCAGCCGCGGCGGCCGTCGCGAACGCCCGGAGCGGCCCGGATGCCCCCCAGGGGTCGGGCGCAGCAGCGGCGGCCGTTGACCAGGCGCGTGCTTCCAGGTCGAGTACCGGTCTCGGGCCTGCGGCTGCCGCGGTGGCATCCGTCAGGGAGACGAAGGCTCTACCAGTATCCGGGCCCAGCCCTGTGTCGGGCTGGGAGCCGTCGGAAGCTGAGGCAGATCGTCTCCGTGCCGGGGCGGCCGCCGCCCTGGATGCGCTTCTCGCCCGCCAGGCCGAGGTGATCGGAGCGCGCTTGCGTTCCCCCAAGGTCCGCAGCAAGACGAGGTACTGGCAGCCCGGGCCGTACGAGGTCGACACCCGGTCCGGAGACGCACCGATCGACCCGGCACGGGTCGTGGCGCCGGATCGGTGGGCGGAGGAGACCGTCTCCACCCTTGAACCGCTCGTCGCCCTGGCGGTGCAGGCCACCGCCGCGGAGTGCCTGGCTGCACTCGCCGGTAGCGCCGGCAGCGCGCCGCTGCTCGCGGCCGCGGCCGGCGGCCTGCACGCCGCCACCTTGGATGCGGTCACCCTCGGAGCGGTCTCGGTCCAGACCTTCCTCGCAGACGTCGCGGACGCCATCACCGCGGTGCAGGAGAACCATCCCGGTCTGACCTTGGAGCAACTGGTCGGCCATGTCCGCAGGCTGTTCGCTGAGCACGCCCGGGCGGTGGCAGACGCAACGGCGCGCGGCATTGCCGCTGCGGCCGTCAACGGCGCCGCCGAGGCCTCCGCCGCTGCGTGCGGGCCGCAGGTCACCCGCACCTGGATCAGCCGCGGAGACGAACGTGTCCGGCCTGCGCACCAGGAACTGAACGGGCAGACCTTGCCGGTGCTGGAGCCGTTCTCCGCCGACGGATTCCCGCTGCGTTACCCGGGCGACCCGATCGCGCCGCCCGCGCTGATCCGCAACTGCCGTTGCCGGCTCCGCTACCAGGCGGAGCCGCTGCTGACCGACGAGGGAGAAGTCGATGCCGAACGCTGATCTGGTCTGGGGCCTGGTGCTGGGCGTGGGCGCCGTGGTCGAGGCCTACGCGCTGTGCAACCGGAAGCTGGGAGACACCCTGTCCGAGCGGACCCGGGCCTGGTTCCGGGTCCGGACGAAGCCCGGCCGGGCTGTGTTCACCGTGGCGTGGTGCGGCTTCTCGGCGTGGTTCCTCTTCCACATCCTCACCGAGACGATGTGAGACCCCCGGCTGTGTCCGGGGCTGCCGCTTCGGCTGCCCCGGCAGGGCGCGACGTTAGCTGCAGCGGGCGTGCATGGTCCGCCGCATGCCGCACGAGAACCGCACCGCCGCTGCCCGCCTTGAGGTCAAGGTCGCCCGCCGGCCCTGGAACCCTGCTCTGCACCCGCGTGACAGCAAAGGCCGTTTCGTGGAGACGGGCGGGATCGCCCGGCTGTGGGGCGGCGGTCTGGCCCGGGTGCTGCGGGCGCTGGCCAGCGACAAGGTCCTCGTCGAGCGGCTCGACAGCGGCAAGCAGGAGAGGCTCTACGCGAACCGGCTGACGATGGTGGCCCGGCCGGACGGCACCGCGCCGACCGCCAGCGAGGACAAGGTCCTGGCGGAGGACGCCAAGCGCGAGGCGCAGGCCGCGGGCGGCGGCCGGGGTGACGGCATCACCAAGCCGGACGCCGGAGACCCTCGGGTACCGGCCAAGCCGCACGCCACGGGCGATGACGGGCAGGACATCCCGGACGAGAAGCCGACCGTGGCGAGCGTTCTGGAGTCGTGGCGCCGGGGCGAGGTCCGGCCGCTGGCCGCTGACCCGGAGAAGCCGCAGGACGCCCAGCTGCGTCGCGAGGCTGCTCGGGAACGCGCCGACGCGATCTCCTCGCCGCAGCTGACCAGCTCAGGCCGGCATCTGGTCGGCCAGCAGGACGGCACGTGGCGGGTGTACGAGGCGGCAACGGGCCGCGTCCACGAGGGCCAGCACAACAGCAAGCGGGACGCGTTGAGCGAGGCCGACGCGCTCGAGGCCGGCCCCATCCACAAGCAGGGCGGCTGGCAGTCCTACACCTCGGAGGAACTGAGCGCGGCCGCGGAGAAGGCGGGTGCGCCGGCCGGTGCGGCCGAGGAGCAGCCCGGCTACCGCTGGAGTCAGGCGCGCCTGGTCGAGCAGGGCGACTTCGTGGTGGCCGGAAACCCGCAGGCCGACGGCGGCTGGTACACGCGGCGCGTCCTGGACGTGCAGCACGATGGCGAGTACACGACGCTCACCTGGGAGGGCCACGGCGGCCGCAAGGAGACGCTGAAGGTCGCCAACGGCGGCGCAGCGGACGGCTTCCACCTGGTTCGCCAGCCGTACCCTTTCGAGCGGTGGGAGAAGGACCGCAACGGTGACGCACCGTCGGCCGACATCGAGGCCGAGGCCCGCTGGCAGTCGTCCAACGAGCGCGGGTCCGCTTCCTTGCCCACGGTCGAGCCGACCCCCGACGCCAGCAGCGGACACGGTCCGAAGGAGCCGAACGCCGCGCGGGGTCGAGGCGTCTGGCTGCCCGCTGGCCAGAGTGCGCAGCGCCGCTTCGGAGCGGTCATGGACGTGCTGCACCACTGGGACGACGAAGCCGACTCATCGAGCTCCGACCCGGACAGGGCGGAGAAGGACCGGCGCAGTGCCTTCAAGGTCGCGCAGCTGACCCGCAGCGAGCAGCTGTCGACCAACGGCCGGTTCATGGTCTCGAAGACCCCGAAGGGCCAGTGGGTCGTCCACCACTCCGGTACCGGCCTGCTGATCTCGGACCAGTACGGCGACCGCGAGCGCACGCGGCCTGTGTTCTCGACGAAGCGGGAGGCGCTGCTGGTCGCGAACGCGGCTGAGCAGGTCCGCAACGACGACGGGAATCTGTTCGACTGGGACTCGCCCAACCTGCGGGATCGTCTGGAGGACAAGGAGTTCGCCAAGGCCTTCGCCCGCGTGATCGCGGAGGCGCGCGGTCGGGAGAATGACGGAGGCCGTGGTGCGGCCGCAGAGCAGCGAGGAGATCAGGGTGAACGGGTACGGGCGGATCGCGAAGGCGTACTGGGAGACGTACCGGCCGACGGCGACGGCGACGATGGGGCCGGAGGCCGAGGCGTTCTTCGCGGGGATCGGCGAACAGGTGGAGACGCAGATCGGGGAGACCTGGGAGGAGATCTACGACGAGCAGGAGGCGCCGACGGATCCGCAGGCCGCGATGGGGCTGACGAACATGGCAAGGTCGATGGCCCGCGAGAGGGCGTTGCACGAGCTGATCTACAGCCAGGAGAAGGAGCCCGGAACGGAGGATCTGGACATGCCGAGGGTCGCGCTGCCCTCGATCGTCGTGTAGTCCTCGGCTCCCCCCAGGAGGAGGGGAGCGCCCCGTCCTGGATGCCGCCGGCCGACGGCCGGAGCCTGGTGCCGTCCGGCGTCGCGCCGAGGGTGCGGGCCAACATCGAGGCGATACGGGTTCTGCGCCGTCTCCAGGACGAGCAGCGCCCGGCTACCCGCGAGGAGCAGGCCGTCCTGGCCCGCTGGTCCGGGTGGGGAGCCACGCCGCAGGTGTTCATGGATTCCCCATCGGAGGAGTTCGCTTCCCTCGCTGGGGAACTGCGGTCGCTGCTCTCCGACGAGGAATGGGAGCGCGCGGCCGACAGCACGATGAACGCGCACTACACCGATCCTCAGATCACCCGGGCGGTGTGGGGGGCTCTTCGGGACCTCGGGTTCGACGGCGGCCAGGTCCTGGAGCCCGGCGCGGGTAGCGGCAACTTCATCGGCTACGCCCCGCCGAACGCGCACATGACCGGCGTCGAGCTGGACCCGATCACCGCCGGCATCGCAAAGGCCCTGTACCCACAGTCGGACATCCGCGCGGAGGGCTTCGAGAAGACCCACCTGCCGGACGCGACGTTCGACGCGACGGTCGGCAACGTCCCGTTCGGCAACTACGAAGTCGTGGACCTGCGGCACAACAAGGGCAACCACCGTATCCACAACCACTTCATCATCAAGTCGCTGGACCTGACCAGGCCGGGCGGCATCGTTGCCGTCGTCACCTCGCGGTACACGATGGACGGCAACTCGGTGCGGGCCGAGGACGCACGCATGGAGATGGCGCGGAAGGCCGACCTGCTCGGCGCGATCCGTCTGCCGTCCAGCGCGCACCAGCGGACCGCTGGCACCGGCGTGGTCACCGACCTGCTGATCTTCCGCCGCCGTGACGGGGAGAAGGAGTTCACCAGCGGCCGGGACCGGAAGAAGGCCATCAAGCCGCTGGAGGAGCGCGGCCCCAACGACCCGCCGATGTGGGTGCACTCCGCCCCCGCCACGGACCTGCCCGGCCAGGACCCCGAGGCACCGGTCGACCCGAAGGAACGGGTCTTCGTCAACCCGTACTTCGCCGAACACCCGGACCGGGTGCTGGGGCAGATGGCCATCGGCCACGGTGCGTACCGAGCGAACGACCTGCGGGTGGACGGCGACGGCCACCTCGCGCCGGCGCTCGACCACGCGCTCAAGCAGGTCGTCGACCAGGCGAGGAGCAACGGCCTGGCCTACCGCCAGGATGACGGCGGACGGCCCAAGCCGCGTCTTCTGGAGGCCGGCTCGACCCGGGTGGACGGTCACGTCCAGATAGAACCGGACGGCACGCTTACCCAGGTCCGGGACGGCCAGGTCCACCAGTTCGACGTACCCAAGACCCAGGCCGAGGAGGCGAGGGCTCTCCTCGGACTGCGGGATGCCTTCAAGGCGCTGGTCACCGCCGAGAACGCGCCGGAGAACGACGAGCCGCTGATCGAGAAGCTTCGCGGCAACCTCAAGGCACGCTACGACGCCTATCACCGCCAGTTCGGGGCGATCAACCGGTTCGAGTGGCGGGTGCGCAAGGCCACCGACCCGGATACCGGCCAGCAGGTCGAGAAGGCGATCCGCCACAGGCCGCCGCGCGGCGGTCTCTTCACCAAGGACCCGACCATGGCCATGGTCAAGGCCCTGGACACCTACGACACCGAGACCGGCACCAGCACCGCTTCGCCCATCTTCACCCGCCGTATCGGCCGTCACCGGGCGATCGCCGAAACCGCCGAATCGCCGCAGGACGCCGCCGTGCTGGTGCACGAGCGCGTCGGCCACCTCGACGTGGACGAACTTGCCCGCGTCATGCGCACCTCCCCCGACGAAGCGAGGGCTCGGCTTCTGGCGGCCCGGTCCGTGGACCCGGCGACTGGAGAGGAGATGCCGCTTGCCTTCGAGGTACCCGGTGACGGCTCCTTGGAGATGGCGGCCGACTACCTGTCTGGTGACGTCCGCGCCAAGCTCAACGAGGCTGCGACGAAGGCGGGCACCGACCCGCGGTTCCGGACCAACGTCGAGCAGCTGGAGAAGGTGCTGCCACCGGACATCCCCGCCGGCGAGATCGACGCCCCGCTTGGCGCGTCCTGGCTCGGCGCTGGCCCCGTACAGGCGTTCCTCAGCTCGATCATGCACGAGCCCGTCAAGGTCGAGTACCAGGGCGGCAGCCTGTGGAAGGTCGAGGCCAAGGCCCACATCAAGAAGTCCAAGGCGGCCACCGAGGTCTGGGGCACGCAGGACTACCCCGCCCCGAAGCTCATCGAGGCGATCCTCACCAACAGCAAGATCCAGGTCCGCCGCTACCGCGACGACGGCACCAGCTGGGTCGACGTCGATGCGACCGACCTCGCGCAGACCAAGGCCGAGGAACTCGGCGACCGCTTCCAGGACTGGCTGTGGGAGGACCCGAAGCGCGCCGAGGCTATCAAGAAGGCTTACAACGACACCCACAACAACCTCGCGCTGCGTTCCTACGACGGGCAGCGGCGCACCATGCCCGGTCTGTCCGAGCACTTCGTACCGCACGACCACCAGCACGCCGCCGTCGCCCGCATGGTCAACGAACCGGCGGTGCTGCTTGCCCACGAGGTCGGCGCTGGCAAGACCGCCGAGATGGCGATGGGCGTCATGGAGCTGCGCCGCCTGGGGCTGGTCAACAAGCCGGTGATCGTGGTGCCCGGCCACATGCTCCAGCAGTTCCACGACGAGTTCCTGGAGCTGTACCAGGACGCCAAGCTCATGGCGGCCGGCAGCGAGGACCTGGAGGGCCGCAAGCGGCGCGAGTTCATCGCCCGCGTGGCAACGACCGACTGCGACGCGGTGATCCTCACCCAGCGGGCGTTCGAGTCGATCGACATGCGGCCGGAGACCCAGCTCGCTTATATCAACCGAGAGAAGGAGTCCCTCAAACGAGCACTGGCCCGCGCGAAGGGCGAGCGAGCTGTCGCGAACGCGGACCGCCCGGCCTCCGGCCGCGAGACGCGGATGGTCAAGGAGATCCGCAAGCGGCTCAAGAACCTCGAAGCAAAGATCGAGAAGAAGACCGCCGCGATGAAGGACAAGGCCGGCCTGTCCTTCGAGGACACCGGCATCGACTACGTCGTCGTCGACGAAGCGCACCACTACAAGAACCTGGCGACGAACAGCTCGATCCCGGGCGCCGGCATCGAGGGCTCCAACCGGGCCTCCGATCTGGACATGAAGCTGGACTACCTGCGCGGACGGACCCAGTCCGGCCGGGTGGTGACCTTCGCGACGGCCACGCCCATCTCCAACAGCGTGACCGAGGCGCACACCATGCTGCGCTACCTGCGCCCGGACCTCCTGGAGCAGGCCAGGATCCGTGACTTCGACGAGTTCGCGTCCACGTACGGCAAGATCATCAACGGCGTGGAGCTCGCGGCCGACGGCTCCGGCTTCCGCGAGGTGTCCCGGTTCGCGGCGTTCCGCAACATGCCCGAGCTGATGCGGATCTGGCGCACGGTCGCGGACGTCAAGACCGCCGAGGACCTGGACCTCGACGTCCCCGATCTGTCGACCGGCCGGGCGATCACCATCAAGGTCGAACCGACCGAAGGCCAACTGGAATACCAGGCCGACCTGGAACGCCGCGCGCACGCGGTGAAGAACGGGCTCGTCGACCCGTCCGACGACAACATGCTGAAGATCTCCAGCGACGGCCGGAAGGTCTCGCTGGACCCGCGCATGGTTGGCGTTGACGAGCCTGGCCACAAGCTGCGTACGGCCGCCGAGAACATCCTGCGGATCCACGCGGCGACCAAGGACACCGAGTACCCGACCAGCAAGGACGACCCGACCCCCCACCCAACGAAGGGTGGGCTCCAGTTCGTCTTCCTGGACATGGGCACCCCCAAGGACCCGAATAAGAAGAAGGGCAAGGGGAAGAAGCAGGAGCAGGCCGCCGACCTCGACGAACTCAGCGAGAGCGCGTTCCCTGCCTACGCTGAACTGAAGGCCCTCCTCGTCGACGGCGGCATCCCCGCCGACAAGGTCCGGTTCATCCATGAGGCGAAGAACGACGCGGAGAAGGCCCGCCTCTTCCACGAGGCCAGGACCGGCAAGATCGCCGTCCTGGTCGGCAGCACCACCAAGATGGGCACCGGCACCAACGCGCAGCTGCGCGCGACCGCGCTGCACCATCTCGACTGCCCGTGGCGGCCGGCCGACCTGGAGCAGCGCAACGGCCGAATCATCCGGCAGGGCAACGCCAACCCCGAGGTGTCGATCTTCCAGTACGTCACCGAGCAGTCCTTCGACGGCTTCTCGTGGCAGACCGTCGCTCGCAAGGCGAAGTTCATCAAGCAGCTGATGAAGGGCAACCTCACCGACCGAACGGTGGAGGACATCCCCGACGGCGTGTTCAACGCCGAGCAGGTCACCGCGATCTCGACCGGCAACCCGTACCTGCTGGAGCAGGCCAACGTGCGGGCCTCGCTCGGACTGCTTCGCCGCCAGCACAAGGCGTACCTTCGGGGCGTCGACGGCGCCCGCCTCACCATCCAGCAGACCGAGGAACTGCGCGAGCAGACCGCCAGCCTCGTCGCCAAGCTCCAGTCGGTCAACCAGCGAAAGCGCGTCACCCGCGGCAACGACTTCAACGCATCCTTTGACGGGAAGGACCTCACCAGCCGCAAGGAGGCGGCCGCCGAACTCTCACGGTTGGCCCACGCCGTCATCGACGAGGGCCGAACCAACCCCTGGGGAACGCACGCCCAGGTCCGCCTCGGTCAAGTCGGAGGCATCGACGTCGTCGGCAAGTTCCGTGTCGGCTACCGCGACGGTGCCCGCGTCTACGTCGCCGACATCTCGATGCCGGACGTGCCCGGCAGTCGTCGCTCCTACACCAAGGCGATGCTCGACGGCGAGTCGCTGACGCCCATCACGCGCCTGGAGGACTCGCTCACCGACACCGAGGCGCACATCGAGACCGCGCAGAGTATGCTGCGCCGCGAGGAACGAAACGCGGAGATCGCCGCCGAGCGGCTGAACAAGCCGTTCGAGAAGGCGGCCGAACTGGAGACGGCCGAGGAACGCTCGCGGCTGGTCAACGCGATCATTTCGGCCCAGTCCAAGCCGGTCACCGGCGACGAGGCGGCCCGCGACGCCCGGCGCCGGCAGATCGAGGCACTGGAGCAGGAGCTCCGCGAGGCCCGGATCCGTGCCGGCGAGGACCCGGCGGCAACCGACGATCCGAGCGCCGAGCACGACCTGGACGTGACACCCCGCACCCCCGCGCCGCCGGTGGTGTCCACCGACGCCGCCGGCCGGCCCACGGTCACCTGGCCGGACCGGGAAGCGAGGAAGGAACAGCGCAGGCTCAAGGCACAGCGGCGGGCCAAGGACGCCGCTGAGAAGCGCTCCGCCGACCAGCACGAGGACAACGTCCCGCAGGACCTGACGCCGCAGAGCGTGCAGTCCGATCTGGCGTCGATCGGCCCGGACTCGCCGTCCGACGCCGCCCCCCGTGGGGAGGAGCAGTCGGCTCGTCCGGACAGCTCCGGTGCCTCGCCGACTTCGGGACCGGACTGGCTGGCCGGGGCTGGGCAGGGCGCTGTCGAGCCGGCGGCACAGAACGGCACGCCCCAGGCCGACATCCCGGATGCCGAGGACACCGCGGCCCCTGCGCGGGAGGAGCGGCCGCATCTGTCGACGTTGACGGACGAGCAGATCGCCGACGAGATGGCCTCGTTGGAACCCGATCTACTCGGCGATGGGGAGGTCGGCAACGAGGACGTCGCCCGGCACGCCCAGCTCGTCAAGGAGCAGACCCGTCGTGCGGAGAACGCCAAGACCGGCGCCCCGAAGGGACCGGGTGGCAGCTGGATGGAGATGCAGGCCGAGCAGGCGGGCGGCGCCGACCCGGGGCTGTTCGGAGCAGCCGACGTGCTCGCCGCTCAGCCCACCGAGCGAGCGGGCGACGAGTTCGGGACCCCCGACATGTTTGCCGACGCCGAAGGTGCCACCGGGCGGCTGAAGGCCGCTAACCTTCGCACCGGGGATCGGTACATCGCGGACGACGGCACCGTCGCCGAGGTGGCCGGCAAGCCGGAGGCCATCGGCAAGGGCGGCAGGGGCGGTGTGCGGGTGCGCACCACCGACGGCCGTACCCTCATGCACCGCCCGGACCACACGTTCCGGCGCGCCGACGACACAACCCCCTCGGGCCGGCGGCCTGGTAAGGGCGATGCGCAGCCAGCTACCACCTCGGAAGCCGCCGAGGAGGCTGTCACCGCCACGGCCGCACAGGAAGCGGCTGAAGGGCCGAAGCCGCCGACGGCGCCCGCTGCCGCCGAAGAGGGCACTGCGGACCAGCCGTACGAGCACGGGACCGAGCTGGTCACCCCGGACGGCACCGGTCACTTCATCGGTGCCACCGGGGGCCAGGCCCTCGTCAACGTCGACGGCACCTACGTCATGCACCCGCTGAGCGACGTACACCAGCCCGGCGAGCAGCCGGTGGCGGAGGCGCTTCGCGAGGCCGCGGCCGCCGATGAGGACCGGCAGGTAAAGCTGGCGCAGGCCGCGACCCCTGAGGGTCTCTCCCTTCGGTACGGCGCCCGCCTGCACAGCCTCGACATGGAGGCCGGTCACGGCTGGATCGTCGACGAGGACGGGAACACGATCGGCTGGGTGCGCTCCCGGCCGGACGACAAGGGCCGCACGGCCTGGTGGGGGCAGGATGCCCGCGGCGGCGCCCCTGAGAGCATGACCTGGCACGACAAGATGCCGGCGACCGCCGGCATCCCGCCCATCCGGACGGCGAATCACGTTGCCCAGGGCATCGAGCTGAACCACCGCGGGGAGAAGACCGGCCTGTGGCAGACGGGAAACGTCTGGAAGGAGGTGACGTTCACCGAGGCGCAGGTACGGGAGCTCGCCCCGCTCGCCCAGCCCGACCCGGACGAACCGATCGCCTGGAAGCCCGGCTTCCACCGGCGGTACACGCTGCGCTCAGACCAGATGCGCACCCTGCGGGCTACCGCCCGGGCGGCCGCCGACGAGGCGGACACCAGCACCACTGCCGGCCGACGCCAACAGAAGGTGCTGCGCAACGCGGCGGACAAGCTGGACCGTGAGGCGTACGAGACGGATCGGTCGCAGGCCACCCTTCCCCGGCCGGGCGAGCCCGACCCGTTCGCGGAGCCGTACAAGGCCGCCGAGGAGACCCCGGACGTCCCGGACACGCCGGTGGCCCCGAACGGCGCGGCCGACCCGGCGCCGGGAACGACAGGGGCTCCGGCTGACGGCAGCGACCGAGGTGTGCTCAGCAGCAGGCCGGTTGCGGAGATGGGCCACGACGAGCTCGACGACGAGCTGTCGGACCTCGAGGCCGCGCTCGACGAGATCAAGGACTCGACCGATCCTCTGGCTCTTGCGTGGCGCCGGCGTGCGGAGCTGCGGCAGTGGGAGGTGCAGAAGGAGCTCAACCGCAAGACGGAGGTCGGCAAGCCGGAGGACCGCGGTGAGGAGGTTCAGAACCGGCTGTGGGGCTATGGGCTGCGCGCGGACGAGGGCGAGGGTCGCAACGTCGAGCGGATCGAGGACATGCCGTCGGCGAAGGCGGGCGCGCCGTCGGATGAGGAGTGGGCGCGCATCGTTGCCTCGGCCGCCGAGCAGGAGGAGTACCCGCCGACCGCCGAGCAGGCGCTGATCCACGAGGCGGTGGCCCGGCGCAGCCTGAACGCCGCGGTGATGGCGCTCGCAGGCACGGGCAAGTCCTCCACGCTCAAGCAGCTGTCGCGCCGCATGCCCGGCAAGAGGATCGACTACCTGGCGTTCAACCGGTCCGTGGCCGAGGAGGCTAAGCAGGCCAAGGCCAAGGGTGAGTACGCGGACAACGTCACCCCGCAGACCGCGAACGGCATGGCGTTCCGCGCGGTCAACAAGCGCTACCAGGAGGCTGGCCGGGACCTCGGCAAGCGTCTGCCGCAGGACGGCGACGGCGGTGCGAAGCGGCAGACGGCCCAGACGGTCGCCGACCTGATGCGGGTCTACGACTGGGTGGAGTACACACCCGGGCAGTCGCTGAAGCCGTCGTCGGCCGCCTACCAGGCCCGCGACATAATCTCCCGCTGGTCGCAATCCGCGGACGAGGAGATGGGGCCGCAGCACCTGAACCTGCCGCCGTGGATCGACGAGGAGCACCGCGGTGCCCTGTTCGAGGCGCTGAAGCCGATCGCCGACCGGATGTGGGCGGACATCCTCGACCCGCACGGGCAGCTGACGTACGACCAGGACTACATCGTCAAGCAGTGGGCGCTGTCCGGCTTCAAGGTCGACTCCGACGTGATCTTCTTCGACGAGGCGCAGGACGTGAACCCCGTGCTGGACGGGGTCGTGCGCGCCGCGATGAAGCAGGGCGTGCAGGTCGTTGCGGTCGGCGACTCCAACCAGTCGATCTACGGGTTCCGCGGCGCCACTGACGCCCTGGCGCGCTTTCCTGTGGACGCCCGGCTGACCCTCACCCAGTCGTTCCGGTTCGGCGAGGAGATCGCCGAGATCGGCAACCGGTTCCTGCGGCTGTCCGGCACCGAGATGCGTCTCAAGGGCCTGCCGAGCAAGGACTCGCGGATCACCGAGCTCGGGCCGGACGACGCGGACGCCGTGCTGTGCCGCACCAACGCGACCGCGGTGATCGAGGCGATTGACGCGCTCGATCGCGGTAAGCGCGTCGCGGTGGCCGGCGGCCTGGACGAGATCCGCAAGTTCGTCGAGGCGGCCCGGCAGCTGCAGGCCGGCGAGAGGACCAATCACAAGGACCTCGCCGACTTCGCTGCCTGGGACGATGTCGTCGAGTACGTCGAGCAGGAGTCCGAGGCGGCCGGGTCGATGCGCACCCTGGTCCAGCTGATCGAGAACGACACCGACGGCACGCTCGACCGGCTGCTGGAGTCCGGCGGGCTGGCGTCCGACATCCGCATCAGCGACGACGGTGAGCGGCTGTGGATCTCCGGCACGCGTTTCGGCGATCCGGACCATGAGGACTTCACGCGCTGGCTGAAGGATGCGAAGGCCAACGGGTTCGGCAAGGCTGCCTGGGACGACCAGTCGAAGCGCTGGTACTACCAGCCCGGCACGCACACGGTGACCAACCGGCGCTCCGGCCGGACCTGGACGGTGAAGAACCCGACCGGCAACCGCGATGCCGCGCACGCCGCCGTCAAGGAGTACATCGACCGGCACAGCCACGCGCCTGCGGAGGGCGAGGGCGGCATCGTCGGTGAGCACCAGGACCCGGACGTGGTGATCTCCACCGCGCACAAGTCCAAGGGCCTGGAGTGGCGCCGGGTCCGGATCGCCGCTGACTTCCGTGGTCCGGAACTCAACGAGGACGGCCGGTACGACCTGGCGACGATGCCGAGCGATGAGGACCTGCGGCTGTCCTACGTCGCGGTCACGCGCGCCACCGAGGCCTTGGACGCCGGCGGCCTGGGCTGGGTGTGGGAGGTAACCCGCTCCGACGACCCGATGGAGCGCCCTGACACCGACTACCTGCGCGACTGGACGTCCGAGGACTTCACCGCGGGCGACACCGTGCTCTACATCGACGACGACGGGGAGCGGCTGCTCACCGGCGAGGTCGTTGCGGCCGATGGCGTCCTGACGGTCCGCGACCAGGAGAGCGGCCGCCGCTCGACGATCTCCCTGCAGCAGGTCCGCCGGCGCAACGGCGATCCGCAGCCGCGCGCCGAGGTCGCCTCGGACGAGGACCTCCAGAAGGCGACCGACTCCGGCCGGTTCACCCCGCCCGGCACTCGGGGCGCGGACGTCGGGCAGCCATCGGATCCGGCGGCCGGAGACGAGGCCGGCCAGGCGGTGCTGTCTCCGGAACAGGTCGGTGCCGACCTGGAGTCGATCGCGCCTGACGCCGCACCGTCTACGGACGCGACCACCGGCGCAGAGTCGGCCAGCTCGCCGCTCCCTGGCCCGGGCGACTTCACCACGTACCCGACCCACCGCGACGGGGTGACCCTCAACCGATTCCAGCCCGACGGCGACTTCTACGACCTCTGGCGGGACGGGCGGCTGATCAGCCGGTTGGCCACCCGCGACGGCCGGTACTTCCCGTACCACCCGTACGGGATCAGTGGTCCGAAGAAGCGGCGCGGGATGAAGATGCCGAACGACTTCGCGACCCTGGAACAAGCCATCGACCAGGCCGTGAAGCTCGACGATCTCGATGGGCCGCCGCCCGTCGACGCACCGGACTGGCACCTCCGAGGCCTCGCCGAATACCTGCTGCAAACCCTCCCGCCGCTCGGCCGCCTGGAGAACGACGAGGAGGCGGCGCGACTGCACGCCGCGGTCACTCGCACGCTGAAGGCTCTCGCAGCAGGACGAACCGACAGCGGAAGCGTTCCCCAGGACCTGCGGACGGTACGTGACGACGGCCGCGAACTGGCCCATCTGGACGGCGACCCGAACTCCCCCTTCCTCAAGATGGGCCTCGGGATCGTCTTCGACACACTGCGCCCCGAGGACCGGCCGCACAGGGCGACGGGTGAGCCGAGCACGCAGGACATCGAGCGGGAACGGCGCGAGTTCGATGCGCACCGCGCCAGCGAGCAGGCCCGCGTCGAGGGGACCTCTGCCGACAAGATCGGCTCCCCGGCCGATCACGAGGCCGACGATGCCGCGAGTGCCAGTGGGGAGAGCCGGTCGGCGGAGGACCGCGTCCTGCTGTCTCCCGAGCAGGTGAGCTCCGACCTGCAGTCCATCGCGGCCGACGACGAGGACGCCGGGTCTGAACGGCCGGGCGCTCCGACGGCAGCCGACCCGGACGACGGTGAACGAGACGACTCCGTTGAGGCCGACCCTTCCGGCGGCACGGATGCTCCCGGGGTGGTTGAGCACGAGGAGGAACGGACGGAGGACGGCCGCGAGGCTTTCCCGGCACCGGATGCGCCCGGGGGAGACAGCGACGACACCCAGGAGCGTGACCGGGAGGATCGCGACGGGGCCCGGCCGGTCGACGAGGACGGCCGGGGGCAGCACCAGGACGACCACCAGGAGGCGCCCGAGGCGACTCCGGCGGCCGACCGATCCGCAGCTGATGGTGAGGACCGTGAGGACGGTGGGAACGAACAGCGGGACCTGGTGGACGGCCAGCAGCACGACGACGATCTGGGGTCGGACCGGGCTCACGACGAAAGCGGCGAAGACAAGGAGGATGACGAGGACGGCGACGGCAGTGAGGACGAGCGGCGCCGCCGGCGGCGCCGGCGCCGGGGCCGCCCGAACGGCGTGGACCTGAACGTCGACCTTGACGGGCCAGACCTCCCGCTGATCGGCGCGCCGCTGCCCGACGGTATCCCTCTGCCGCTCACGCCGGCGCCGACGGCCGACCGGCCTGGCCGGGTGCCGAACCCGCGCGGGCGTGGTGCGGCCGTGGGCAGGCCGGTGGGCCGCGGCGGCCACGTCCGCCCGCCGCACGGAGTGGTGGCGAGCCGTTGGAACCCGGAGGAAGGCGGGCAGGTCCCGAACGTCGCCGGGCGTCTGGCTGCGGCCGCTGGTGGTCACCCGGACGACGCCAAGGAATGGGGGGAGCTGCTGGGCGAGGCCGAGGCGCTGAAGCCGCTCGGCCAGTTCGACGCGAACGTCGAGTACTTCCTCGACGAGCATGATGGTCCCGTCCGTGAGTTCCTGGCCGAGCGCGCGGGGATGCTGCGGGCCGACGTTGAGGCTGTGGGTCAGCGGGCCTTGGCGGATTACCTGGAGCGGCTTCGGACCGCGTCCAGCCCGAAGGCGGCCGAGGCCGCTTACTACGGTTCGTACCGGGGTGATGGGCGGCGCGGCGGGCCGGGCATCGTCGGCGAGGGCCGCTACTTCAATGAGGTCCGGGAGGCCTTTGCGCAGCATGTCGCGCAGGCCCGGGCGGAAGCCGAGCGGCGGGGCCTGGACCCGGATGTCGCGGAGCGGTTCCTGACGCACGCCAACGGCGCCGATCCGGATCGGAAGTCGCCGGTCGACGACGACAGCATCCACGATCCGATCAACGTGGCCAGGCACGAGGCGTTCTACGCCATGGTGGCCGGCCTGCCGGACGAGGTCCGCCAGGAACGGTTCCCCGGCACCCTGGAGGCGCACGAGCGGCGCCGGGCGCAGCTCGGCGCCGTGGAGGCCGATCAGGTTGCGGGCGCGGGTCGCTCGGGCCTGGATGGGGCTGAGGCGCCCGGTGAGGGCGAGCGCGTAGCGGGGGTGCGGGAGCGGTTCACCAGCGGGGCGGGCATCCCTGGGAGCGCGAAGAACCGCGCGTACGTGGCGCGGATCGGCGCGAACCCGACGCTGGGTGTGTCGCCCGGCGGCGGGGTGGCGTACTGGTCGAAGGACGGCGGCCGCACCTGGGAGTTCGGGCACGCCCGTACGGGTGCGACCGTCGGTTCGCGCGACGCGAGCACGCTGGAGGGCACCCAGGACGACGCAGCGGCCATGGCTGCCCGCTACGAGCAGCTGGTCGATGCGGACGGCCGCCCGTTCCCCTGGGACGCGGAAGACGCGCAGAAGGCCGGACGCGGCTGGCGCGACGCCGAGGGCCGGAAGATCGGCGACGCGATGCGCGCGGTCCGCGACGAGCACGCTGCTGCCTCGAACGTGTCCGACGACGCCCGGGAAGGGCAGCCCGACCCGGACATGCCGACGATGGACGGCACCGACCAGGTGCTCCCCGACGACCTGACGGACGTCGACGAGGGCCTTCTGGAGGCGCACCTGGTCGTGCTGGGCGACCGGGCCGCAGCGGCCAACGACTGGGACAACCCGGAGCTGCACCGGGTCGCCGACGAGCTGGACCGCCGTACCGCGCAGCGCCGGGACTCCGGGCAGAGGCTCACCCCGCTGGCCGCTCAGGCTTCGGACGTGCCACCAGCCGATGATGCTGAGCGGGCGGCTGAGGAAGAGCTGATGGACCAGCTGGCGGCTGGCCTGCCTCCGACGAAGGAGTCCCGCCGGGAGTACCTGGAGCGGGTGGAGGCGGAGCGTCAGCGGCTGCGCCACCAGTACGACAACGAGTACACGCCGACCATCAAGAACGCGGTCGAGGAGTACACGAAGGGCTACCTGGTGCGCCGGGAGTCGGCGCAGAAGGCGCGCGCCGCCCGGGCGAAGCAGGAGGCGGAGGATGCGCGCGCGGCGGCCGAGGACCGTCCGGCCCGGCGGGTCGCCGCCGGCGGCCGGATAGACGACCCGGACTACATCCTTTTCGAGGCACCGCAGTCCGTCTATGACAGGCACGCCTCGGACGAGCTGCGGGAATGGGTCGAGTACCACAACGGCGGCCAGCGGCCGGTCTCGTTCACCCGCTACTACCAGGAGCACCTGGCCGGCGAGCGCCAGGCCCGCGAGCGCTGGGAGGAGGAGCAGGAAGCCGCGCGCGCGGCTACGCCGGACGGTCCGGCACCCGTGGAGGGCACCCCGGGCGACGGTGAGCTCCCGCGTCCGCGCGCGGGGGACGCGCGGCCGGCCGGGACGGACGATGAGCCGAGCGAGAGGCCGAGCGAGGGGCCGAGCGAGGGGCCGACTGTCCGGCCGGACGCGGACGACGTACCTACCGCTGGCCGTCCCGAAGCCGAGGTGCCGGTCCCGGCCGAACGGCCTGCGCGGCTGGAGGAGTTGGGCGCCCCGGAGCCGGTCGGCGGCCGGCCCGCGCAGTGGGTGGCGGTCGACCAGCTTCAGCAGGGCGATGTCGCCCGGGTCGAGGGCACCGACATGGACGGCAACCCGATTGCCCGCTCCGGCTGGGTACTCGGCCGGCACGACGAACTGATCAGCCAGGGCGGGCACTTCGTCCGCGGCTACGAGGTGACCATCGCCGAGGACGTCAACGGTGTGTCGGGCCGACGCGGAGTGGTGTTCGTCCCTGCCGGCGCACAGGCCGCCCGGGCGAGCGCCCGGGACGAGGACGCTGGAGGCGGTGCGCTGCTGTCCGGTGCGCAGCTGGAGGCCATGAACGGGCGGCTGGACGGCAACCACCCAACCGATCGGCACGGTGAAGGACTGTTCCCTGGCTCGCTGGTACGCGGGCCGGGTGGCCGCGAGGGCCTGGTGACCGGGGTGACCGGCTCGACGGCGTCCGTGCGCTACGACGGGCGGCGCCACGACCAGGATGCCGCCCCGGGTGACCTGGAGGTCACCGATGGCGGCGCCGCTCGGCCGGCCGGCTGGACCCGGGACGGCCAGCACATCAAGCCGGGGCAGGTCGCGGTCGACCCGGACAGCCGCCGGCCGCTCGGCGTGGTGCAGTCCGTGGATGGCGATAACGTCCAGGTCGCGACGCCGGACGGTGTCCTGGTCGCCGACGGCGCTTCGGTGACCGTGGCACGCGGCGCGCAGCCGGACGAGGCCGGGCCCGCGATCGTGGACCTGCGGCCGGTGGCCGCCGGCGACCTCGCGGACGGCGACGTGGTCCTGGTCGACGACGCCGGACGGAAGACTCCCGTGCGGGTCGTCGGCCGGCCCGACCTCGACGGAGACAGCGTCACCGTGGACTACGAGGAGGTGAAGACCGGGGCTCGCGGGCAGCTGCGCGCCGACCGGGCGTTGCTGCTGCAGCGCGCCACCAGCGCTGATGGCCGGCCAGCCGACCTCGCCCCGCAGGAAGCGGTCACCGGGATCGACGACACCCGGCGGGTCACCCCGGTCGTCGCGGAACCGGAGGCCGGGGCCGCGGTCACACCGCAGCTGTCGCCCGTCGAACGCGCGCGGATTCATGGCCTCGGACTGGGCAACGGCGATGATCCGCAGGCGCAGCAGGGCGCCGAGCGCATCGACGCGGGCCTGCCGGTGACCGTCGAGCAGGCGCAGGCCTTGGAGGAGGTGCTGCGCCAGCACTCCGACCCCGGCACCGGCGAGGGCCGTACGGCCGGGCGCGCGGCCGACCGGCTCGCGGAGGCCTCCGGCGGCACGCCGCAGCCGGCCGGCGAGGAGCCGGTTCCCGGCACCGCCGGGGACCTGGTAGCGGGCGACCGGGTGGCGGTTCCGCAGGGCGACGGCACTTCGAAGCCGGTCATGGTGACCGGCTCCCGGCCGGGCCCGGGCGGCACGCAGGCCGTGACGCTGGAGGACGCCTACGGCATCGAGGAGGAAGAGGTGCTGCCCGCCGCGGCACCGGTGCACCACCTGCCCGATCCGCCGGCACCCGCCGCCGGGCCGGGCGAGGCACGGCCTGCCGCGCCGTCGCCCGCGCCGCAGCCGCGGACCGGGGATGTTGTCGCGGCCCGCGCGAGGGATGCGATCGACGCCGTCGTGCAGGCTGCGGTAGACGGCGTGGTGCCGGACACCATTCACGCGCTGCGGCAGTCCGTTGCGGAGCGGCTGGCACCTGGCGCGTCCCGCAGCGGCGAACGGCGTGCGGCCGCGAGCGCTGCCGAGGCCCTGCGCCGGCTGGGTCTGGACGAGACCGCGCACGCTCACGCCGAGCAGGCCGTCCGGCACGCCGCGCAGAGGGCCAGGGAGGCCGCGGTGCGGGCGGTGCTGCGCACCCTCAACGACCTGGAGCCGCTCGACGGGGAGTCCGAGGAGGAGACGGCCGAACGCGCGGTCCGGCTGCTGCGGCGCATTCCTGAGGGGATCGACCCGGTGCACTTCGCCCTGGTGGCGATGGCGCGCTCCTACCGGGCGGCTGGAAGCGGGGCGGCAGCACCCGCTGGCGCGGGCGAGCGGGCACGGCAGCAGGCAGGCCGGTCGGTGGCGGCGTTCGCCGGGCGGGCGGTCGGCTCGGCGCTGGGCGCGGCTGTCGCGGCCGTGCGCCGTCGGCGCCTGGACGAGCAGCAGGTCGAGGCGATCGTGCAACGCGCGGTCCGGGCGATGGCCGACGGGCAGGAAGAGGTGGCGCGCGAGATTCTGGACGGCCTGCCGGCGCAGGACCGGCCGGGGCTGTCCTCGCGGGTGATGGCCGCGCTGGTGCGCCTGGCCCGCCGCATTGCGCTCTGGCTCCGGGAGCTGCTGCGAAAGGTGGCCACCGCGATGCGAGGCGAGGACGGCAGGAGGCTGGAGCGTGTTCGTGAGCGGCTGCTGCGCCGGCTTCGCTGGTGGCCGGAGGCGCAGGAGATCGAGGCCGCGGTCACTGCCGCGGCCGAGGATGCCCAGGAGGCCTCGGACGCGGCGGACCTGACACCGTGGCTGGCCATGCTGCCGGCCGGCCGGTTCGGGCGGGTGGAGCGTACGGTCAGCCACTGGGATACGGCGAGCACTGCCGACCTCGAGGCCGGACGGCTTCCCGAAGCCGTCGAGGAACGTCGATGGGTCGCGGACCGGGCGGTCGACGGCGGCCCGGGCCCGGAGGCCCTGCGGCACCTGGCGGCCGTTCGCGGCGCGGGCGAGGTCTTGGACGGGATGGTCACCGCGCGGATGGAGCAGGTCGCGCCGGAGCTCGGCGCCAGCCCGCACCGCTACATGGAGTCGGTGCGCAGCTACACGCAGTCGGCGATCCGGCGTGCCGACCGGATCGCCGCAGAGGCAGCTGCCGGCAGCCGGGATGCGGAGCTGGAACTCGACAGTGCCCGGGCGGAAGCCCGTCAGGCACGGGCGGACGAGCAGCGCGTTCAGGCGGCGTACGCGGTCGCGCTGCGCGACGCCGCCAGCGATGCGCTGGGCCAGGTCCGCCCAATGGGCCCGGGGAACAGCGGTGCGCTGCAGGCGGATGGTGAGGGTGCTGAGCGGATGCGTGGCCTCTCAGCGTTCCTGCCGACCGAGTGGCTGGCCGCTGCCGGCCCGGTGACGGTCAGCTCGGGGGCCCAGCGCGGCTCCTACGACCCGCAGGACAGGCACCTGGCCCTCGGGGAGAACGACGCGCCCGCGCTGCACGCCCTCGCGCACCACCTGCAGCACTCGGTTCCGGAGCTGGTCGCGGCTGAGGAGGCGTACCACTGGGTGCGTACCTCGCGGGGCGAGGTCGGCATGCGGGAGCGGGCACCGCAGGTGCGGCTGGCCGAGCTGTTCCCGGGACGCGGGCACCACCCGCAGGCGACGGCCCGGCAGGGTGGCTGGCCTGAGCTGTTCACCGGCTCGGAGCCGGCCGACGGCCGTTCGTGGGAGGTGCTGCCGACCGCGCTGGAGGCGATGTTCACCGGGTCGACGTGGTATCTGGACGACGACCTGCGGCAGTGGCTGCTCGGTGTGATGAGCACGCTGGGCCGGCGGGCGTGAACGGATCGGAGGAGACGGTGGCGCTTCGGGTGACGGGCGTTCTGCCTGGCGGGCAGTTGTACGAGGTGGAGGTCACCGGCCGGGGCGACCGGCCGGTGGTCGGATCCCGGCTGGTGGCCGCGATGGTCGAGGCGGCGCAGCGGGATGGCGTGCTCGTGCGGGCAGCGCCGACCGAGGAGCCGGTGGCGGTCGACGGCGCCGATGCGCGATCGGTGTTGGCGCTGTTGGAGGAGCGCAGCAGCCGGATCCTTGGGACGCACGGGGCGCCGCTGCGGCTTGACGAGGTGCATGTCGCCGGAACGGTGTACTGACCGTGGTGCGCTGCGGGGCCTTTCGGCCCCGCAGCGGGCCCGGAGCAGGGCTGGTCCTGGGCTGCCTCGCGGAAGCGGAGGGTCAGCTGCGGGTGCGCCGTACGCACCGTGCGCCGACATCGGCAGCGGTGTGAAGGGCAAGAGTGGCGGTTGCGCCGATCATGACGGGGTCCTCTCCGCCCCGTTCGGCGAGCAGCACCGCGATGGGGATCGAGGTCAGCACCCGCATGAGCTCGAGCAACCGGGGCCTGCGCCACTGCAGGTTGACCTGCTGCCATCCGGCATTCGGTCGGTCGGCGGTCGGACGCCTCGTGCTGGCCATCTGCGGTTCCCTCCCTGTGGGATGTGCTGGCGTTTCCGGCACGAGAACCACAGTGGCGAGGGCAGGAACGCGCATCAAGCGACGTTTCCGCAGGTCAGATGGGGTTGGCGCGTGGACCTTTGCGAATGGGGTGGCGGGGGCGAACGCCCTTCCCGCCACTGCCACCCTATCCGGAACTGTCCAGGCTCCCGCCCCATCTGATCCCGTTTTGGGGCGATTTCTACGTAGGGAGATCAGGCTTGTTGCTGTACGTGGCGTAGACGGCTTCCCGGCATGGGGCTGCAGGATGTGCGGCGCGACACAAGCCTGTCCCTCAGCGCACCCTCGCCATGTGCGCACCTACCGAGTCTCCGTGAAGTCCCTCCCCCCGCAGCAGGGCGGCAGTCCGCTCCCGCGGGCCGATGACGCCGCGGCCGCTCCGCCGACGCCTGAGGCTGCTCCCCCCGATGACGGCCGGCGATGGGCAGGCGATCCGTACGACGAGGGCGATGAGGTGCTGCCGGACGACCCGTCGGTAACGGCTCGGTTCTCGGCGCAGGATGGTGAGGAGGCCTGGCTGGAGCGGTCCCAGGACGGCACGCTGACCGGCTGGCTGCGGGATCCGTCCGGGCAGGTCTACCGGTACTCGGACCCTGATGCGTGGGCCGTCGATGTGGACGACGCCGGCATGGCACCGGCTGGCGGCGCCAGCGGCCCGTCGGCGGACGACGAGGCGAACGACTTGGAGGATCCCGAACCGGACGGTGAGGATGGGCTCCCGGACGAGCTGGAGAAGTAGGAGGTGGCGATGGAGGCCCAGGATCTGCCTGGTCGTGGCGACGCAGTACGAGCACTGGCGGAAGGCGCGAAGGCCGCAGCCGCCGGGAAGGACGTGTCCGACTGCCCCTACCCTGCCGACGGCAACTTCGGGCAGCGGTACCGGCGGCGGTTCTGGACACGCGGCTTCAACGGCGCGGGTACGGCTGAGGCTGCGCAGGCTCCGCCTTCGGCCGGGTGATGGACGTGATGGGGTGACCGCGCGACGGTAGGTGGTCCCAGCGGGCACGGTCGCGGGGCCCACTCGTCCCCGGCCCTGGAGGAAGCACACCGTGCCGCCGCGTACACCAGCCCGGGCGCCCCGCCGTCTGCAGGGCATCGTCACCGCCATCTGCGCCGTCACCGGTGTGCAGGACGAGGTCGGAGACGTCATCCTGCCCGGGGCGTTCACCCGCACCTTGTCGAGCCGTCCCGTCAAGCCGGTGTTCTCCCACGAGTGGAAGGACCCCATCGGGGTCTGCCATCAGGTGGCCGAGTGGCTGCCCGGGGACCCGCGGCTGCCGAAGACCACGCCGATGGGAAAGCCCTGGCCGAAGGAGGCTGGCGCCCTGGTTGCCGACGTCGGCTTCAACCTTCGCACCACCCGCGGCCGCGACACCTTCGAGCAGGTTCGGCAGTGGCACGACGAGGGCGGTGGAGCACAGTGGTCCATCGGCTACGTGGTCCCCAAGGGCGGTGCCACGAAGCGCGCAGGGGTGCGCATCATCCATGACCTCGACCTGTACGAGGTCTCACCGGTGCTGCACGGCGCCCACCCGCTCACCATGGCCCTGGAGGTCAAGGGCAATCCGGCCGGCCAGCCGAACGGGCTGGAGTACAAGGCCACAGGGCAGCCGCACGGCGAGCCCCTGGCTGGCCAGGGCGTGATGATCGCCCTGTACCCCGCGCCCGAGGTCGCCGACCAGCTCGCTCACCCGCAGGGCACCGCCGCTGGCGACCTGCACATCACCCTGGCCTACCTCGGCCAGTCCGACGGCCTGGGCGGCCACCCGGACGACCTGGCCGACCTGATCCGCTCGACGACTGCCGGCTCGCCTCAGCTGGAAGGACAGCTCGGTGGGATCGGCCGCTTCCCGCCCGGAGAGCAGGGCGTGCCGGTGTGGGTGCCTGTGGACGTACCCGGCCTGGCGGAGCTTCAGCAGCGAATCGCTGCCGCTCTGGCCGGGTCGGTGTTCAGCGAGGCGCTGCACCAGGACCACGGGTTCACCCCGCACCTGACGCTCGGCTACGACCTCCCGGACGACGTTCCCGCCATCGAACCGACGCCGGTCGCGTTCGACGAGGTGTTCGTTGTCAGGGGCACCGACCGGGTCGGCATCCCGTTGGGTCGCCCGGAGGAACAGCCCGCTACCGAGCCCGTTGACCCGGCCGGCGGCCGGACATCGGTGGCCCCGCTGAGCAATACCGAGGTGAAGACCGCTCACCAGGCCGTCGCTGAGGCCAAGGCTCTCCCCGCTCAGAGGGGGAATCTCGAGATCAAGACCGCCCACCAGGCTGTCGCGGAGGCGAAGTCGCTCAGCACCGCGGGGCCCACGACCGAGGAGAAGAGCATGCACCCGCCGATGGCCGGATCGTATGAGGAGCAGCAGGCCCGTCTCCGTGACGCGGTGCAGGTGCTGTTCCTGCCCAACCAGGAGAGCGCGGCCGAGGCGGCCTGGGCGTGCATCGAGGCCACCTTCCCCGACCGCGTGATCGTGTCCGTGGACCGGCCCGGTGCCGGGGAGAGCACCACCTACGCCGTGCCGTACGCGGCCGTCGGCGACGTCGTCACTCTCGGTACCCCGGAGCGGGTCGAGCTGGTCGTCGTGGCCGTCGACGCCGACGGGCCGGACGACGAAGAGGTGGAGGTCGAACCGGAGGAGGCCGCCGCAGCACGCTTCCTCCGACCGGCTGCAGGCCGGCTCGCTGATGCCACCTCGGCCATCGCGGTCGCTGACATCGCACCGGAGCAGCTTGAGGACCTTCGGCCGGCCGTCGAGCGCCTGCTGCACACCCTCGCGCGCAAGGGCATGCCCGTCACCGTCGACGGCGACGATCCGGACGACGACTTCGCCGACGACTGGGGTCTCTACGACCACCTGGACGATGCCACCGATGACGGTGACGAGGCGGACGGCACGAACGGTGCAAACGAGGCTCCTGCGACCGACCAGGGCGGCGCCCCGGCAACCGGGCCGAAGAGCCCGGACAAGCCCGCGGCGGCCGACGTCGGCACTACGCCCGATGACGGCGATGAGGACGCCGCCGCGATCACGCTCGATCCCAATGAGGTCGAAGCCCAGCTGAAGGCCCTTGCGGCCTGACCCGACGACGACCCGCCGTGCTGCCGTTCGTGCCCAGGGACGGCAGCACGCGACGTTAACCCCCCTGGTCCCTTCCACTGTCCCGGACGTTCGAGTCGTCCCGGTGCTGGCCGGGCGAGCGACGCGCGCCATCTGTCCACCAGCACTTGGAAGGCACCGTGAGCAGCACCGACGTATCCCTCAAGACCCTCATCGACGAGCTCGCCGCCCGTCAGTCCGAGGCGCGACGCATCTCCGACACCTTCAAGGTCGACGAGAAGGGCCGCTTCACCGTCTCGACCGAGCAGAACCAGGCCTACCGCAAGGTGATCCAGGAGGCCCAGGAGCTCAAGTCCCTGATCGACAGTCGGAAGGCCGCCGACGACATCGCCGGCTTCCTCGACGCCCCCGACACCCCGTCCGCGGCCGGCCAGTTCTACGGTTCCGCCCCCAGCTCCGAGGTGAAGTCCCTCGGTGACCTGTTCATCGAGTCCGACGGCTACGAGCGCGCTCGCGAGCGTGGCTTCGAGGGCAGTGCCCAGATCCGTGCGGGCATGGAGGGCAAGAGCATCTGGGCGCTCTCCGCGGGTACCGTCACCCACAACTCGTTCGGTGGCGCGCAGAACGTGGGCATCAGCGAGCTGGCCCGCCGCAAGGCCCGGATCCGCGACCTGTTCCCGAAGTCGACCACCAAGGCCTCCGTGCTGTACGGCATCCGCGAGACCGGCTGGACCAACAACGCCGCCCAGGTCCGCCAGCGCACGGCCGCGGACGGCACCTCGCCCGCCGCCGGCCTGCCGTCCGACCAGTGGGGCCGAGCGCCCGAGTCGAAGCTCGACTTCAAGCCGGTCATGTACCCGATCAGCGAGATCGCCCACGTACTTCACGCCCACAAGAACATCCTGTCGGACGAGCCGCGGCTGAAGACCTTCATCAACGGCCGCATGATCGAAGGCGTCAAGTACCGGGAGGACTACGACCTGCTCCACTCCACCGGCGACGGGGAGAAGCTGACAGGCCTGTTCAACGTCCCCGGCGTTCAGGAGTACCAGGCCCTCCAGGCCGACAAGCGGTCCGTGCAGGTCCGCCGCGCTATCACCAAGGGCGTGCTGGCCGAGTACGAGATGACCGGCCTGGTGATCTCCCCGAACCTGTGGGAGGAACTCGAACTCGAGACCGACGACACCGGCGCCTTCCGCATCGCCGTTGCCGTCGCCGTCGGCGCCGAGCGCAAGGTCTGGCGGCTCGGCGTCGTCGACACCACCGCCATGGCCGACGACAAGTTCCTCGTTGGGGCCTTCGGCAGCGGCGCCCAGCTCCACGATCGCGAGTCCGTCTCCGTCACCGTGTCCAGCGAGAACGGCCTGAACTTCGAGAACGGCGTCATCTCCATCCGCGCCGATGAGCGTGTCGCCCTGGAGGTGCCCCGCCCGGAGTCGTTCGTCGTCGGAACCTGGGCCTGACGCACAGAGCTTGGGCTTACCAGCCAGCGAGGTTGGTAAGCCCAAGCGCTTGCAGCACCGTCTTAGATCGCCCGAAGGTGTCGGCCGGCTCGAGCCCGCGCCGTCTGCAGCTTGGCCTGATACTCGGGGTCGTCTAGGCGCATGTCCTCTGGCATTTTGTCGATGGCATCGTAGATGTCCTCAGGGTGCTTAAAGCCCGAGATCATCTCATTGAGCTGGTATACGCCACCACGTCCACGACCAGTATCGGGCCACCGAACGAGCCGAGCCATTCTCAATGCACCCATAGAACGAGTGACAGAGCTTCGGTCTCGGGCCTTCTTTCCTCGAGAGACCAGCCCTTCTGAAATCACCTCATGGGTTGCAACTACCCGACCACCGGGCTCTTGCAGGCCCATCAGCACATCAAGCACGTCCCTGTCCAGTCGCGAAAGGCCAATTCGCGAGATGACCTCGAAAGCATTTGTTGGCGTCCACAAGAGCTCAATCTGGGCGCTCATTCCGCCGACTCCTTCTTCTTTCGGGGCCTGGTCTTAGGATCTGGGAGTACTGGCATGCGAAGGAATGTAGGAGGTGCATTCACGCTGGCGAGATACTCCAGCGCTTCGGCCTGCTTCGGACCGCCACCTTTGATTGTGACAAAGGGCTGAAGCCAGTACTTTCCGCGCTTCTCCATCCACAAGAGGTTGAGCGAGGTGAGTGCTCCAATGGCAGACCCGACATGCTGCTGCTTGAGAGACAGAGCATCAGCCATCTTCTTCTGGGTGGTCTGGAGGAACCCGCCGTACTCAGCTTCTCCAGCCATCCAGTGCCACACCCGTACCGGCGTGTACTCACTGAAGTAGAGGATGAGCCACTGGTTGAACCTGGAGGAGTCAATCTGCCACTCCTCCCCGAGCATCTGAACCGGTTCCCGGTCGGCCGGGACAACGATGCCGACAGACCGGTTGGTGGGAAGCTTGCTGATCGCAGCGTCGAGGCCCTGCTCTTCAGCCTGCCGCCTGAAGGCGTCGATAGGAGATGGCCGTCGACCTCGTGATCGCTCCGAAGGCCCCTGGGGTGCGTGAACCGGGGCACCACCAGGCTTCGGCTTCCGTGCAGCTGCCATCGCGGTCGGGCCTCTCATTGATCAGTGGACGCGCTGATCCTAGCCGGATGTGCACTGGGGATCACGTTACTCGTGCACTCCGCCGCACATGTCGCGCCGAAGTACACCCCTGGGCGTGTACTCCGTGCTGATCTCCCAGGTAGGCGCACGGCTCAGAACCTGTGCACGGGCGGCAACTTGACGCGAGATGCAGGCTGACCGAATGACAGCGGCTGGGCGCGGCGTGCTCCGCCCCCGCACCCGTGGCCAGCGCCTTGGATGCGCTGGACCATCCCCTGAGGCTGGCCTGAAGGTGGGGTGGGGGGGGGGGGGGGGGGGGGGGGGGGGGGGGGGGGGGGCGCCGCCCCCCCCGCCCGCGGGGGGGGGGGCGGCGGGGGGCGCGCGCCCCGCCGG